>NZ_MUFI01000043.1:0-32175 GCF_001996265.1 Salinivibrio sp. MA440 | reverse complement strand
CTAATATTACAGACGTAACTTATGTGCGTTAATCGCCTTTTCCCGGGTTTGTCGAGTCAGTTGCAAAAACAACAAAGCATCGACATCAAGGTGTAAAATTGTGATTAACCACAAAGAAACCAGGTGATTATTGGCTGTAATTCAAAGCCACATCTCACTCTGGTTGGCTGTAACTGTCAGCAGATGAGAGTAACGATAAGGGGTCACGTGCTACATAACCTTAATCTAGATCAAAAAACCCCATTGATTGGCGGTCAATGGGGCGGTTTTGGTAAAAAATGTCTTGATCTCAGTTAAGCTTTCGACCGGTTTTTGTCACACCTTGGGCACATCAAAGCCAAAATGCAGATAGGCGCGCTGGCTGGCAATTCGGCCACGCGGGGTGCGTTGTAAATAGCCTTGCTGGATCAGATAAGGCTCAATCACATCTTCAATGGTGTCTTTTTCTTCACCAATCGCCGCGGCCAGGTTATCTAAGCCGACCGGCCCCCCATCGAATTTTTCAATAATGGCGTTGAGCAGTTTGCGGTCCATGTAGTCAAACCCTTGGCTGTCAACGTCCAGCATATCCAAGGCGCGCTGGGCGATGTCGGGACAGATGTGGCCACTGCCTTTTACTTCGGCAAAGTCGCGCACACGGCGGAGTAAACGGTTGGCAATCCGTGGTGTACCACGTGAACGACGCGCCACTTCCTCGGCCCCTTCGTCTTCCATCGACAACGCCAAGCAATGCGCACTGCGTTTTACAATCCCGGTTAAATCACGCACGTTGTAGTATTCCAAACGCTGGGTAATACCAAAACGGTCACGCAGGGGGGATGTCAGTGAGCCCGCACGGGTGGTGGCGCCAATCAGGGTAAACGGTGGCAAATCGATTTTAATCGAGCGGGCGGCTGGCCCTTCACCAATCATAATATCCAGTTGGTAATCTTCCATGGCGGGATACAAGACTTCTTCCACCACTGGGCTTAGGCGATGAATTTCATCGATAAACAGCACATCATGAGGCTCTAGATTGGTGAGCAAGGCGGCAAGATCACCGGCTTTTTCTAGCACGGGGCCTGAGGTGGTGCGAATACTCACGTCCATTTCGTTGGCAACAATATTGGCCAAAGTGGTTTTACCGAGGCCGGGCGGGCCAAAAATCAGCAGGTGATCCAGGGCTTCTTGGCGTTTGCGTGCGGCATGGATAAAAATTTCCATTTGCCCACGCACGTGGTCTTGGCCTTGGTAGTCATCTAGTAACTTGGGGCGTATCGCGCGGTCAATCACTTCATCTTCGCGATCGGGCGTGGTTTGCGCCGAAATTAAACGATCAGCTTCTATCATGGGTTACACCATCGAGCGCAGCGCGTGACGAATGACGTCTTCACTGCTCATGTCATCGGTTGCAATTTGTTTTACCACTTTTTCTGCTTGTGCCGCTTTATAGCCCAAGGCGACCAGGGCACTCACCGCTTCGTCTGCCGCGGTTGAGACCGTGGTCGGAGCTGGACGAGTGGCCGCCCCCTCGCCAGTAGCCGCATCCGTATGCGGGGTAAAGAGATCGAATGCTTCCCAGTTTTTAAGCCGGTCGCGCATTTCAATCACCAAGCGTTCCGCGGTTTTCTTCCCTACCCCGGGAATTTTCACCAAGGTCGATACATCGTTATGCTCAACACTGTCGACAAAATGATTGGCTGTCATTCCCGACAAAATCGCTAATCCGAGCTTAGGCCCCACGCCATTGGCTTTGATCACTTCCCGAAACAGCGCCCGCTCGCGTTTGCCACTAAAGCCATAGAGTAATTGCGCGTCTTCACGGACCACAAAGTGGGTATACACAGTGGCCGTCTCACCCACGTCCGGCAGTTGATATAGACAGTTCATGGGCATGCTCACTTCGTAACCGACGCCGTTTACGTCAATTAAAATCTCCGGCGGCTGCTTTTCTATCAGGGTTCCGTGTAATCGGCCTATCACAATCGATTCTCTGTTTGTTACTTTCCCTTCAGGATAAAGAATAACTGGATGTATATCCAGTCGAATTAACGGAATACGGAATACGGAATACGGAATACGGAAAGAGCATATCGTGCCAGCTTTGGTCGATAAAGGTCCTAGGGCCTAGGAACTGCTTTCTGCTCTCTTCTGTACTCCGTAAGCGAAGCGCTCTGTATTCAAGATCCCGAATACCGATGACGGAATACAGAGTACAGAAAAAGCAATAGCYTCAGCGCGAGCATGATCTGCTTTATCTAGTCTCTAGCCTCTAGAAGCGAAGCGTCTCGTCTCTTTCTGTACTCCGTAAGCGAAGCGTTCTGTATTCAAGATCCCGAATACCGATGACGGAATACAGAGTACAGAAAAAGCAATAGCCTCAGCGCGAGCATGATCTGCTTTATCTAGTCTCTAGCCTCTAGAAGCGAAGCGTCTCGTCTCTTTCCGTACTCCGTAAGCGAAGCGCTCTGTATTCAAGATCCCGAATACCGATGACGGAATACAGAGTACAGAAAAAGCAATAGCYTCAGCGCGAGCATGATCTGCTTTATCTAGTCTCTAGCCTCTAGAAGCGAAGCGTCTCGTCTCTTTCCGTACTCCGTAAGCGAAGCGCTCTGTATTCAAGAGTAAAAAGCGCTTTTACCGATATCGGCCGCGGCGGGCGGCGTTGGCTTTGCCGGCCATGGCGATCAGGGTGTGGTTGGTGTGGGCATGACAAATCGCCACGGCCAGGGCATCGGCGGCATCGGCTTGGGGGGTGGCGCTGAGTTTCAACATGTGGGTGACCATATGCTGCACTTGCTTTTTATCCGCGCTACCTTTGCCGACGACTGCTTGCTTGATAAGCCTTGCTGCGTATTCAGATACCGGTAAATCGGCATTCACCGCCGCAACGATGGCACTGCCCCGTGCTTGGCCCAATTTAAGCGCCGAGTCGGCATTACGGGCCATAAATACTTGCTCAATGGCAAAGTTGTCCGGCTGAAATTGGGTGATCACTTCGCTCACCCCTGCATAGATATGCTTCAAGCGACCGGGTAAGTCGTCGGTTTCTGTCCGAATACACCCACTACCGAGGTATTCAAGATGCCGCCCCTGTTGGCGGATCACCCCATAACCGGTGATCCGCGAACCTGGGTCAATCCCCAGTATAATGGTCATTTAGCTTAAACTCGCTGCCACTTCATCCGAGATATCCCCGTTATGATAGACCTCTTGCACATCGTCAAGGTCTTCTAACGTATCGATAAGACGCAGTAACTTCGGTGCGGTATCTGCATCTAACTCGGCTTTGGTCGATGGCACCTGGGTCACTTCGGCGCGTTCCGCTTCAAACCCGGCTTTATCGAGGGCATCTTTGACGGTACCAAAATCATTGGGGGTGGTGTAGACATCGATTGAGCCGTCGTCATAGGTGACCACGTCTTCTGCCCCGCCTTCGAGTGCCGCTTCCATGACGTCATCTTCTTCCAGGCCAGACGCATAGGTCACAACGCCTTTTTTATCAAATAGGAAGCTGACCGAGCCGTCAGTGCCTAGGTTACCGCCAGATTTGGAAAATGCGTGACGGACACCTGACACGGTACGATTGCGGTTGTCGGTCATGCATTCCACCATCACCGCGGTGCCCGCTGGGCCATACCCTTCGTAAATCACGGTTTCCATGTTGTCGTCGCCATCACCGCCAGCTCCGCGTGTGATCGCTCGGTTGATGGTGTCGCGTGTCATATTGTTAGATAGCGCTTTATCGACCGCCGCACGCAAGCGTGGATTGGTTTCTGCTTCGGGACCACCTTCTTTGGTGGCAACCACTAATTCTCGAATCAGTTTGGTGAAAATCTTACCGCGCTTCGCGTCTTGAGCGGCTTTACGGTGTTTAATATTCGACCACTTACTGTGACCTGCCATATCGATTCTCCGTTTTTTTGCGCTCCCCTCACGTGAAAGGAGTAATCAGAAAAAACGCGCCTTGGCTTTTCAGTCTGAGGCGCGTTGATGAAATGACGTTAAGGTAACGTTATTCGCTTTGTTCGCTTTGTTCGTTTTGCTCGGCTGCCACGGTAATGCTGAGCGCTAGCTCTTCAAGCGCGGCGTCATTGGCAATACTTGGCGCATCCGTCATCAAGCACGCTGCGGCTGTGGTTTTCGGGAACGCAATGACGTCACGAATGTTCTCAGTGCCAGACAGCAGCATCACCAAACGGTCCATACCAAATGCCAAACCTGCGTGTGGTGGGGTGCCGTATTTTAGCGCGTCGAGCAAGAAACCGAACTTCTTGCGCTGCTCTTGCTCGTCAATGCCTAGGGTCTCAAAGACGGCTGCTTGCATTTCTGGGTTATGAATACGCACCGAGCCACCGCCAACTTCATAGCCATTAATCACCATGTCGTAGGCATTGGAGTTCGCCGCGGCTGGATTGGCTTTTAGCTGTTCTGGCGTGACGTCAGTTGGCGCTGTAAATGGGTGGTGCATGGCGTGCAGGTTGCCTTCGTCGTCTTCCTCAAACATCGGGAAGTCCACTACCCACAGCGGGGTCCAAGCTTGGGTGTCGGTCAGTTCAAGATCCAAACCTAATTTTACACGCAATGCGCCCAGCGCTTCGGTGACTACCGATTTTTTGTCGGCGCCGAATAAGATAATGTCCCCGCTTTGCGCGTCAGTGCGTGACAGAATGCTCTCCACGACATCCGCGTTAAGGAACTTGGCGACGGGCGATTGAATACCGTCAAAGCCGGCGTCGCGATCGTTGACCTTCATCCATGCCAAGCCTTTGGCGCCGTAAATGCTAACAAAATGGGTGTACTCATCAATTTGTTTGCGAGATAAGCTGGCGCCACCTGGCACGCGGATGACTGCCACGCGGCCTTTTTCATCGTTCGCTGGACCAGAGAAGACTTTAAATTCAACATCTTTGACAATGTCGGCCACATCGACGATTTCAAGCGGGTTACGCAAGTCTGGCTTATCAGAGCCAAACCGACGCATCGCTTCTTCATATTTCATGATGGGGAAGGTACCCAAATCGACGTTGAGTAGCGACTGCCACATTTCGCGGATCATTTGCTCGGTCACGTCACGTACTTGTTCAGCGCTCATGAACGAGGTTTCGATATCGATTTGGGTAAATTCTGGTTGGCGATCCGCGCGCAAGTCTTCATCTCGGAAGCACTTCACGATTTGGTAATAGCGATCGAAGCCGGACATCATCAGTAGCTGTTTAAACAGCTGTGGCGATTGTGGCAAGGCATAAAAGCTGCCTTTGTGAACGCGGCTTGGCACCAAGTAATCGCGCGCACCTTCCGGGGTTGCTTTGGTCAGTACCGGGGTTTCGATATCTAAAAAGTCGTTCTCATCCAGGAAGCGACGGACAAAGCTGGTAGCCTTGGCACGCAGTTTAATGCGATCGCTCATCTCTGGACGACGCAAGTCGAGGTAGCGGTACTTAAGACGCTGCTCTTCAGAGATAAACTGGTTAAAGTCAATCGGCATCGGTGCGCTGCGGTTGATAATCTCCAACCCTTTCGCCACCACCTCGACTTCGCCGGTGGCCATATCACGGTTGATTTGGCTGTCTGGACGTGCACGGACTTCACCACGAATGGCAACACAGAATTCGTTACGCAGTTTATTGGCATGTTCGTAAACGTCACCCATATCAGGATCAATCACAACTTGCACCAGACCTTCTCGGTCGCGCATGTCGATAAAAATCAAGCCGCCCAAATCACGACGACGATTAACCCAACCACAAAGACTTACTTCTTGCCCGACATGGGCTTTATTCAGGTGACCACAATATTGGGTGCGCATAGACTATTCCTGATCTGTTCTGATAATTCTGCTTGCCCCCTTGGGCACAAGCCTGTCAATTCTGAGGGAAATTCGACAACAGCCTTTGTCGTACCTGACGGTACGCCCCCGCGACTGCCGTTACTGTCAAAGACCTGCCATTATAAAGGAAAAGCCCCGCTCTTGGTAAAGCGATCGCGTGTTTTTATTCTGTTTCTCCTTCATATGTTTTTTTTCCCCGGTTGCGATTAGGCTACCGCAACGTGTATTGACCAATCATAACGACGCCATGTCTCTGATGCTACATCAACTGTCCGATCCGCCGTTGCGCCTTGGTTTGACCCAGTGGTCTCATCCCAGTTGGCAGCACCATTTTTATCCTCCAGGTACCCGTTCGGGTGAGCGTTTAGCCCGCTACGCAGAGGTATTCAATACGGTTGAGGGCAATACCACCTTTTACGCGTCGCCGTCGCCACAGACGGTGGCGAATTGGGCGGCCGCGACGTCAGACACTTTCCAATTTACTTTTAAGTTTCCCAAAACCATTACCCATCAATGCCAGTTGCGCCATGCGCAAGATTTAACGCGGGATTTTATTCATTTGATGGCGCCTCTCCATGATAAAATTGGCCAGTGGACGATTCAGCTGCCGGCCCGCTTTGGTCCTGAAGGCTTGCCGGATCTGGCCGCCTTTTTGCAAAGCTTACCGGCGGATATCTTTATCGGCGTGGAAGTACGGCACCCGGCTTTTTTTGCCAAAGGAGAGGCAGAGAAAGCGTTGAATCGACTCTTGATCGCCCATCATGCCAACCGAGTGATCATGGACAGTCGTCCTGTGTTCGCGGCGAAACCGGACACGCCAGCGGTGATTGATGCACAAAAGAAAAAGCCGCGTGTCCCCGTGCATGCGATTGCCACCAGCGATGCGCCTATGGTGCGGTTTATTGGTCATCCTGAGCTGGCAGACAATAGCGCATTTTTTGAACCATGGATCCCACGTTTATCTCAATGGATAGCCGCGGGCAAAACGCCCTATTTAATGATTCATACCTCGGATAACGACCAGGCCCCGGCGCTCGCGGCACGCTTGTATCAACGTCTTGATTTATCAACGCCACTGGCTTCAGTCACCCGCGCCGCGCAAAGTCAGCAAGGGGCACTGTTTTAGTGTATCCACGCAAGGTGCGCGCTCACCGTGCAGACAGGCGCTGAAAAATTCACTACAATACGCCGCTTTTGCGATAGGGTTTGCTGGCGTCAGGTGCTCACACTGGCCAGCTGGGCTGATTTGTAGGGGCTTATATGGCTAATCAGGATAAAATTTTCGCGGCGCCGATTGAGAAGATGGGCGACTTTACCTTCGATGAGAATGTCGCCGAAGTGTTCCCGGATATGATCCAGCGCTCGGTGCCTGGGTACAGCAACATTATCTCGGCGATTGGTATGCTGGCGAAACGCTTTGCCACGCCAGATAGCCATATTTACGATCTCGGTTGCTCGTTGGGCGCTGCCACCCTGTCGATGCGCCGCCATATTCCTCATGATAGCTGTACCATCATCGCGGTTGATAATTCACAAGCGATGGTGGAGCGTTGCCGTTTGCATGTGAATGCCTATCGCGGCGCTGCCGATGTTGAGGTGCGTGAGGCTGATATTCGCGATGTGACGATCACTAATGCCTCCATGGTGGTGCTTAATTTTACCCTACAATTTTTAAGCCCGGACGATCGCCAAGCGCTACTCACCCGCATCTATCAAGGATTAAAACCGGGCGGGATCCTGATTTTGTCGGAGAAGTATTGCTTTGAAGACGAAACCGCCAATGAACTGCTGATTGACTTGCACCATGACTTTAAACGCGCCAATGGTTACAGCGAGCTTGAGATCAGTCAAAAACGCAGTGCGCTAGAAAACGTGATGCGCCCAGATAGCATTGATACCCATAAAACGCGATTGAGCGAGATTGGTTTTAGCAGTGTCGCCATGTGGTTTCAATGTTTTAACTTTGGGTCGATGTTCGCGATTAAATAAGATAAGCGATGACATAAAGCGATGCGTCCCGTCATCCCGGTACGCTATTGATCTATTTAGATCATTGATCCAGTTACACCATTAATCTATTTACACCATTGATCGAGTTACACCCTTGATCCAGTCAACCCTTTGATTCAGCGAAACACGCCATTAAGTACGAGTAATCTGATGTTTGATTTTTCCGATTTTTATCAACTGATCGCCAAAAACCGTCTCTCTCATTGGTTAGAAGTTCTGCCGGCGCAATTGGCGGAGTGGCAAACCCAGCCCCATGGCGATATGCCAAAGTGGATAAAAGTGCTGAATAAAATCCCGACCGATGCGCCCGAGCAGGTGGAGCTAAAAGATAGGGTCCAGATTGGCGATGCCACCAGCTTGCCTGCCGGTGAGCGTAAAAAGTTAGAAAATCTGCTCCGTAGCTTTCACCCATGGCGCAAAGGGCCTTATCAGGTTCACGGTATGGATATCGACACCGAGTGGCGTTCGGATTGGAAGTGGGATCGGGTGCTTCCCCATATCTCTCCGCTCAAAGGGCGCTATGTGCTCGATGTCGGCTGCGGGAATGGCTACCACATGTGGCGGATGTTGGGTGAAGGGGCGGCTCTGACCGTGGGTATTGATCCCTCTGAGCTCTTCTTAATGCAGTTCGACGCCATCCGTCGCTTAATGGGCAATGACCAACGCGCGCATCTGCTGCCCTTAGGAATCGAAAAACTCCCTGCCCTGCGTGCATTTGATACCGTGTTTAGCATGGGCGTGCTTTACCACCGTCGCTCGCCGCTCGATCATCTAATGCAACTCAAAGATCAGTTGGGGAAAGACGGTGAGCTGATACTGGAAACCTTGGTGATTGATGGCGATGAAAACGCTGTATTGGTGCCATCAGGCCGCTATGCACAAATGCGCAATGTCTACTTTTTCCCTTCGGCGCGTGCGCTCAAAGTGTGGTTGGAAAAAGTCGGATTTGTCGATGTCCGTATTGTCGATGAATGTGTCACCACCACCGATGAGCAGCGCAGCACAGCGTGGATGACCCATAACTCGTTGCCAGAGTATCTAAACCCAGATGACCCGACGCAAACCATCGAAGGGTATCCGGCGCCTAAACGCGCAATTTTAGTGGCACGCAATCCTGATTAAATCGCGCCAGGCGGCGTGTGCTGTGGTTAATGTTACCTAGTGTAGTTAATTTGACCTAGAGCACACGCAATGCTGACGCTGATGTCGCGATCTGCGCCCTTTTATTGTTGTTCACTTTATGCACAAGGGCGCGACTGCCTGTTTTCGGGCAATTTTTCACCGATAGCGTTGATATAATCAACGTTTAGTCAATTCTGACTAACATTTGACAGAATCCCTCTATCCATCTTGGTCGCATCCTTTAGAATCTGCGCTCAGCCTCACTTTTGATCCATTGTTTGAGGCGATACGGCCAGTAGCCATCCTTCTATGCAGTGGAGACTTAGATGCTTTTTCGTTGCTCACTAATCAGTGTGTTGTTATTAACGATGTCCGGTTGCATGCTCACCTCTCAGCAGCAACACCAAGAAACACTGGATAAACTCAATACCGTTGCCACCCAGAGCCAGCAACAGCGGCAAAGCCTGACTGATGCTTTTACCCAACACGATGCGTCATTGACTCAGCTGACAGATAAAGTCACGGCGCTCGAGAGCCAACTGACTATTATTCAGCGTACTCAAGCCAAACTATATGCCAATTTTGCCAACCCAAAACCGGAAGTTAAAATCCAAGAAAAAGTGGTCCGGGTGCCCGTGAATAACGACAAAGTGGTCCTCGGCGGACGTGAGTGGGTTTGGTTTGATGAAGTCAAAAGCACCTTCCAGTCGCGCGTAGATACCGGCGCAGCAACCTCGTCACTCAATGCGGTAGATATTCAAGAATTTGAGCGCGATGGTGACACCTGGGTCAAGTTTAATGTCAATCATAGTGAAAACAATGACCAGCCAGTATTTATGGAAATGCCCGTAAAGCGCTGGGTTCTCATACGGCAATCATCGACCGATAAAACTGACCGCCGCCCCGTGGTTGAAGCGTGGATCCGGGTAGGTAACATTCACGAAAAAACCGAATTTACCCTCGCGGATCGCACCAATATGGAATACCCCGTATTGTTGGGCCGCTCGTTTTTTAAAGATTTAGCCGTGGTAGATGTCAGCCAAGTACACATTCATCCGCAATATCAGCCGGACACTCCCCCGGAGCCTAGTGATGATGATCGTCAGCCGCCATCAGCGTCTAAAGAATCGGCTCTACAAGAATAGGCTTTACGAAAAGCTAGGCTCTTCGAAAATAGGCTCTACGAAAATAGGTAATCGACATGGTTTCACGGGTTCCTTTTTACTTTTTGATCGGCTTTTTAATTTTGGCCGGTATCGCACTCAGTGCCTATCGTCACCTAGGCTATGGGGTGCCTTGGCAAGCGGATGACACCCGCCAAGTCTGGCAAATTGAGGCCAGAATTAACTTTGATGCCGGCGATGGCCCAGTAAAAGTTAGCCTTGCTGCACCAGATAGCCAACCTGGGCTTACGCTTATCGATGAGAGCACCTCCTCGGCAGGCTATGGCTTTTCATTGCTTAACACTGAACATGGCCGCCAAGCACAGTGGTCGACGCGCCAAGCCAACGGTGAGCAAACCCTTTATTTTAAAAACCAAATGTTAGTCGACGACAGTGCGCGCTATACCATGGCCCCACCTGATGAAGAGCAGGTGACGCTTCCGGTGATGGATAATGCTGCCAAAAATGCGGCCTTAGCACTGTTGGATCGTGCACGGGCGCGCTCGGCGGACAACATTACGTTGACCCGTGAGCTCATCAAACAATTTAATAGCCCAGATAGTCAAAACGCGGCTTTGTTACTCAATACCCTCGACAAACCCGACGCCCTACGAAAAACCTTAGCACTGGAAGGTGTGCATGCGCGCGTGGTCGGTGGCTTGGAGCTTGAAGATGGGCGACGTCGCCAAACCATTTCTCCCATGCTACAAGTGTGGCAAGACACACGCTGGCACTTGTTTGATTTAACCACTGGGCAAAATGGCCATCACAGTAATGTCCTGCTCTGGAACCAGCACGGCGGACCATTGTTAGAAGTGATGGGCGGTGAACATAGCCAGGTACATTTTTCAATTATCTCCCAAGATATCAGCCCACAACAGGCCACTTCGGCGAAGGTTTCCGCCGATAACCTACTTAACTTTTCTATTCATAGCTTGCCCATTGAAGAGCAGGCGATGTTTAAAACCATTATGCTGATCCCGATTGGCGCGCTGATTGTGGTGTTCTTGCGTGTGATCGTGGGGTTAAAGACTTCAGGGACCTTTATGCCAGTGCTGATTGCGGTCGCCTTTGTGCAAACCCAATTACTCACTGGGATTGTTGGCTTTGTGTTGATCGTCGGCACTGGGCTGGTGATAAGAAGCTATCTCTCCCGGCTTAATTTACTGCTGGTGGCGCGAATTTCCGCGGTGATTATCACGGTCATTTTAATTATTTCAGTATTTAGCGTGATCGCGTTCCGTATCGGCTTAATGGAAGGGCTAACCATCACCTTCTTCCCAATGATTATTCTGTCATGGACCATCGAGCGGATGTCGATTTTATGGGAAGAGGAAGGCGCAAAAGAAGTAGTCATTCAAGGCGGTGGCTCACTCGTCACTGCGGTGTTGGTGTATTTGGCGATGACCAATGAGTTGGTCCGGCATCTGACCTTTAACTTTATTGGTTTGCAGCTGGTAATCTTGGCATTGATATTAATGCTGGGTAATTACACCGGCTACCGCTTGTCGGAGTTGAAGCGGTTTCGCCCGTTAGCACATCAGGATGGGAGCGGTCGTGATGATTAAATTCTTTTCACGGTTCGCCTCCCCCTTTCGCCTGAATCACGCCGGCATTATGGGGATGAACCAGCGTAATATCCGTTACATTGGTCGTTACAACGACAGGCGTCTTTATCCATTAGTGGATGACAAACTTAAAACCAAGTTGATCGCCCAGCAAGCCGGCGCTACCGTCCCTGAGTTGATCGGCGTGATTGATAGCCAAGCGCACGTCAAACGTATTCATCACATGGTGGCAAATTGGCCCGGTTTTGTGATTAAACCGGCGCAAGGCTCAGGCGGTAAGGGCATTTTGGTGGTGACGAAAAATCATCAAGGGGTCTATACCAAGGCCTCTGGCAAGACCGTGAGCCACAACGATGTTGAACGTCATATCACCAATACGCTCGCGGGCCTGTTCTCGCTCGGTGGCAAAGCGGATGTCGCCGTGGTCGAGAACTTGATCGCGTTCGACGATAGCTTCAGCGGTTTTAGCTATGAAGGGGTCCCTGATATTCGCGTGATTGTGTTTCAAGGGTATCCGGTGATGGCGATGATGCGGCTGTCGACCTCAGCATCTGATGGCAAGGCCAATTTGCACCAAGGGGCAGTAGGCGTCGGGCTAGATATGGCCACCGGTAAGGCGCTAAAGGCGGTGCAATTTAACCGCCCCATCACCCATCACCCGGATACGGAACATGACCTTTATACCCTGAAAGTGCCTCATTGGCAGCAGCTGCTCACGCTGGCAGCCAGCGCCTGGGAGATGACCGACTTAGGTTACATGGGGACAGATATGGTTTTAGATAAAGAGAAGGGCCCGATGGTACTCGAGCTTAATGCACGGCCTGG
The DNA here is from genome assembly GCF_001996265.1 of Salinivibrio sp. MA440. Taxonomy (NCBI): domain Bacteria; kingdom Pseudomonadati; phylum Pseudomonadota; class Gammaproteobacteria; order Vibrionales; family Vibrionaceae; genus Salinivibrio; species Salinivibrio sp. MA440. The sequence continues at coordinate 19,675 of NZ_MUFI01000043.1, read as the reverse complement.
TCTTGCGATCCAAATTGCCAATGGTTGCGGATTGCTGCCAAGGTTACGGCTGATTGAGTCACTTCCACCTCGGCGCTACCCGCTGATGCCAGACGATCGCGTGGCGTTTTCGATGCAGCATTTTGCTGGACAAAGTACGCAGCCATTGTCGCCCCAACTGGCACAAACCGGATAAAAAACCACTAAAGTTTACCGTACGCGGCCGATACCCTATTAAACCTCCGCAAAATCACGATATGAATTAGGGTAACCGCAGTGACTATCCATACCATCGACAAAGCGCAGCTTATTAGCGACGTCCAGTTTGGGGGCAACCTCAATCAGGCGGTGGTGCAAGGGCGTCGTTCCGACTTTGCGTTGATGATGGCGCTGCTCTCCGGGGATGCGAATGAGTCAACGCCACTCACACTCACCGATAACCCTATCAGTAATGATGCGGTATTGCGCCAGCAGTTCCAGCTGGCAGAGCCGCAACCCTTGGCGGCCAGCAATGAAGAAGATTATCAGCGCGCCAGTGCCCAAGCCGATGCCTTTCACCGTGGCGGTTTAGCCAGCGCTAATTTGCGCTTTCAACTTGCTCCGGCCGCTATGCATTATCCGCCCCAGGGGACGCACGGCTTTGATGAAGCGGTCTACCATAATCTTTCCGGTCATGAGCGTCGTCATTTAGCTGATGCAACCCCAAGCCGCCCCGCTTTTAACCCTGCCACCTTGTATGAAAAACTCACCACATCGCATTGCTTCGATAAAATGCGTGTAAGCGCATAACAACGAAGATCGCAAGTTGATCCTGAGAGGGTTTCATGATCCTTATCGAAATTGTGATCGTCTCTCAATTCCCAACAATATTTTTGCCAGACGACCAGACGTTTTGAGCCTTTTTTTCGCAGTCGGCGTAATTATGGTCCAGTATTACCTTCCCACGCTTGAATAAGGTGTGAGTAAGCTGTCATTTTCACGTGATTAGCTTGAGTATAAAAGGTAAGGCGTGATGCGCTAATTTATTGATACTATTAAGGAATTGACCATGAAGATCGATAACGCAGTGGTCGTTATTACCGCCGGCGGCTCATCATCGGGACGCGCAATGGCAGAGCATTTTTGCTCGCTTGGTGCTGACGTCGCATTGCTCGATACTGAATGGCCAGCACTGCGCTTAAGTGCCGATCAATGCCGTCCCTATGCTGGGCGCGTCCAGCCGATTTGTTTGGCCAATGATCAACCGGCTTCTATCCATGATGCGTTCGCACAAGTGACGCAACTTTTTGGCGGCATTGATGTGCTCATCAATCAATGGCAAGGCGATATATTGCCCAGTTTATTTAACAATGGTGCTTGGTGTGATATGTCGAGAACGCTGACCAATACAACCTCGCCGTGTTATCTGGTGGTTCAGCACGCGGCAGAGTGTATGCAACAACGTGGTCGCCCCGGTGTGATCATTAATGTCGCTGGCGCTCATCTTACCCCTGACACCGTTGCCAATGCCATGATTGGCGGCTTAACCCAGCGCTGGGCCAAAGAGCTTTCCGGGCTAAAGATCCGCGTGGGAGGCATTGTGCCACGCCACCGACATCGCGCAACCTTTGAGATGGATGACGAATTAATTCGAAACGCGGAGTATATTGTCTCGAATGATTCTTTTAACGGCCGGTTGTTAGAAGCAAGTGGTTAGAAAGAGCAAAAGCCCCGATGCGAGTAAGCGGCAGTCCTTTCTCGTTTCTAGTCTCTAGAAGCGAAGCGTCTCGTCTCTTTCCGTATTCCGTAAGCGAAGCGCTCTGTATTCTCGTGTCATCGTCGCCACGGGTAAAATCAAAAAGACCCGCCGGTGGCGGGTCTTTTTCGTTAAGCGGTTGCCTAGGTTACATTAGGCATCTGCTTTTTGGTCCTTTTGCTCAGCTTTCGCTTTTGCGTCAGCTTTAGCCGCTTTGGTCGGCGCTGCAGCGGGTTGGTCATCTCTTTTTTTGATAACCGTGGTGCCTTCAAAGGTTTCACCTTCAACGTAAGGCTTGCCATAGTAAGACGCAACCAACACTTCTTTCAGCTCTTTGATGAGTGGGTAGCGTGGGTTTGCACCGGTACATTGGTCATCAAACGCTTCTTCCGCTAGCTCGTCTAATTTAGCCATGAAGTCTGCTTCTGGTACACCCGCCGCTTGGATAGAGGTTGGGATGTCTAGTTTCAGCTTCATGTCTTCAAGCCAGGTTAACAAACGCTCAATTTTCTGTGCGGTACGGTCACCGGCTTGAGCCAGACCCAAGTGGTCAGCGATTTCTGCATAGCGACGACGTGCTTGTGGGCGGTCGTACTGCGAGAATGCCGTTTGCTTGGTTGGGTTGTCATTGGCGTTAAAACGTACCACGTTTGAAATCAATAATGCGTTCGCCAGGCCATGCGGCAGGTGGAACTCAGCACCGAGTTTATGCGCCATGGAGTGACACACACCCAAGAAGGCGTTGGCAAACGCGACACCGGCAATGGTGGCACCATTGTGCACTTTCTCACGTGCGATTGGGTCGTTAGCACCGTGCGTATAGCTTGCTGGCAGATAGTCTTTCAGCAGTTTCAGTGCTTGCAACGCTTGCCCTTCCGAGTACTCATTTGACAGGATAGACACGTAGGCTTCCATCGCGTGAGTAATCGCATCATAACCACCAAAGGCTGTCAGCGACTTCGGCATGTTCATCACCAGGTTGGCATCAACAATCGCCATTTGTGGTGTCAGCTCGTAGTCAGCCAGTGGGTATTTCGCACCGGTTTCGTCGTCAGTCACAACCGCAAACGGCGTGACTTCTGAACCAGTACCTGAAGTGGTTGTGACACAAACCAATTCGGCTTTTTTACCCATTTTCGGGAATTTGTAGATACGTTTACGGATATCCATAAAGCGCATTGCGAGTTCTTCGAACGCGGTTTCTGGATGCTCGTACATCACCCACATAATTTTCGCTGCGTCCATCGGTGAACCACCACCAAGAGCGATAATCACGTCAGGCTGGAAGCTTTGCATCGCTTCAGCACCTTTGCGTACCACGCTTAGCGTTGGATCCGCTTCCACTTCGAAGAAGGTGTTTACATCCATGCCTTGCGCTTTAAGCAGTGACTCAATTTGCTCTGAATAACCGTTGTTAAACAGGAAGCGGTCAGTCACGATCATCGCACGTTTCTTGTCTTCCAAATCACCCAGAGCGATTGGCAAGCTGCCGCGACGGAAGTAGATAGATTTTGGTAGTTTGTGCCACAGCATATTCTCAGCTCGCTTCGCAACAGTTTTCTTGTTCATCAGGTGTTTAGGCCCAACGTTCTCAGAAATTGAGTTACCACCCCATGAGCCACAACCCAGTGTGAGTGACGGTGCAACGTTAAAGTTGTACAAATCACCGATACCACCGTGCGTCGTTGGAATGTTCACCAGAATACGTGCTGTTTTCAGGCGGTCACCGAAATACTTAATGCGGTCTTGGTTGACGTCTTGGTTGGTATACAGGCCTGATGTATGACCGATACCGCCCATTTCTACCATTTTGCAAGCCATGTCGACGGCGTGCTCGAAGTTTTTGGCACGGAACATACCCAGGGTTGGTGAGAGTTTCTCGTGTGCAAATTCTTCTTCAATGCTGATTTCCAGGCCTTCACCAATCAGAATTTTTGTGTCTGATGGGACGCTTACGCCTGCCATATCGGCAATTTTTGTTGCTGATTGACCGACGATATCTGCGTTCAGGTTGCCGTTAATGAGCAACACTTTACGCACTTTGTCGGCGTCGGTTTTACTCAATACATGGCCTTTGTGAGAGGCGAAACGTTCTTTGACTTCGTCATACACTTCGTCCATCACGATAACCGCTTGCTCTGACGCACATACCACGCCGTTATCGAAGGTTTTAGACATGAGTACAGAAGCTACAGCACGCTTAATGTCTGCAGTCTCGTCAATCACGACAGGTACGTTACCCGCACCCACGCCGATAGCTGGTTTACCAGATGAGTATGCCGCTTTCACCATGCCTGGGCCACCCGTGGCCAGAATCAGGTTGATGTCATCGTGCTTCATCAGTGCGTTAGAAAGCTCAACAGACGGTTGATCAATCCAGCCAATAATGTCTTTAGGCGCACCGGCGGCAACCGCGGCGTCGAGAACCAGTTTTGCGGCATCATTGGTGGAGTTTTTCGCACGTGGGTGTGGCGAGAAGATGATGCCGTTACGGGTTTTCAGTGAGATCAGAGATTTGAAGATCGCTGTTGATGTTGGGTTCGTGGTTGGAACGATACCGCAGATAAGACCCACTGGTTCGGCAATGGTCATGGTGCCGAATTCGTCATTCTCTTCAAGAATGCCGCAGGTTTTATCGTCTTTGTATTTGTTGTAGATGAACTCAGACGCGAAGTGGTTTTTGATAACCTTGTCTTCGAGGATACCCATGCCTGACTCTTCGACGGCTTGTTTAGCCAGCGGGATACGCGCGTTGTTTGCCGCCAGTGATGCAGCACGGAAGATCTTGTCTACTTGCTCCTGTGAATAGGTAGCAAATTCTTGTTGTGCCTTTTTGACACGCTCAACCATCGCGTTGAGTTCGGCAATATTAGTAACAGGCATAGTTGTCTCCTGGTTCATATTTGAAAATCATTTAGTAACTGCTTGCGACCACCAGCGTACCCGCTTGGTTGGGTTTTTGATGGCTGCCTGGCGTTTGACCCCTCTAACCGAGATTTCTTCACCCTAACGGCATCGCATTTAGTAAATAACTTTCAAAACTGAGTATAAGTTTTCACAGCGATAGCAACTTGATCTCGATCATTTGTTATCAAATCAATCACAACGAATTTATTGCTTAACCCCCATGAACATTGGATTTATTCATCATGTAGCACACAGGCTACGTGTCCAATATTTTCACCAAAGTAACACGACCTTTACATGCGAGGCCAACAAAAGCGGTGATTTTGTATTATTTTTTCAACAAAAAGTGAGTGTCTACCATAAAGCTGTTTCTTTTATTCTTGTAAGCCCACCAATGTGCCTCTTTTTCCTCTAGTGAGTAAAAACCGTTTAGTCGCTCAGTATAGTTTGCGCTAACAATCTTGCTCACTCATTTGGGGACTTTTTTGCTCCCTCCCATGACTTCACTAAAACCGCAATCAAGACTTGCAGAAAATGCAAGGTTAAGCGGTTGGTTTTTAAGCTGAGGTCGCTATACTGGCCCCACCTTTTAACCCGAGAGAAACTGGACTTCCTCACAGCATCACGAGATTCGCCATGGCCGTTTTTGACACCATGATTTTTGTACAGTTTTTTGTCGGGCTTTTTGCCGCCGTGAACCCTATCGGTATCATGCCCGTTTTTGTGACCCTTACCGTGCATCTTGACAAGCAAGAACGAAACCGCACTGCGTATACCGCAGCGATCGCGGTGGCGATTATCTTGATTGTGTCCTTGCTTGCCGGTCAGATGTTGCTCGACTTGTTCAGTATTTCTTTAGACTCTTTCCGTGTCGCCGGTGGCATGCTACTACTCAGTATCGCTTTTACGATGATGAACGGTAAGTTAGGAGAAGGTAAACAAAACAAGCAGGAGCAGTCAGAAACCATCAGTCGTGAGCAAGTGGGCGTGGTGCCGCTTGCCATGCCGTTGCTTGCGGGCCCCGGCGCGATCAGTTCGACCATTGTTTACGGCTCCCAATACCCTGATACATGGAGTACGGTCACGCTTATTTCAACCCTGGTTATCTTCGCCGCCGGCATTTGGGGGTTATTTAAAGTGGGACCTGCGGTGGTAAAATTCTTGGGGCAAACCGGTATTAATGTGATCACTCGAATCATGGGTCTGATTCTCGGCTCTCTCGGGATCGAGTTTATTGCCTCTGGCATGCGGGCTTTGTTTCCAGGCCTTAACTGACCCTGTCGCAGATTGGCCTTAGGCTACACGGCAAACAAATATCAAAAACCGGCACGTTGAGCTTTGTAGCCATGTTATGTGTTGCAGTGTCGGTTTTTCAGCTCAATCATCATGTTTTTCGAGCAAGGAAAGCCCATGAACAAACCACAAAGCCGATTGCAGCATTACTTATATACCACAATTTTTGGTACGGAAACCAAGCACGGTAAGGTGTTTGATCTGGCATTGATCGTCATGATTTTGGCATCAATGGTGGCATTGATGCTGGAGTCGATCGCAAGTGTCCACGCCCGCTGGTCACAATGGCTATATTGGATTGAGTGGGGATTTACTGGCATTTTTACCATTGAGTATTTGCTACGTCTTTATTGCTCCCCACGCCCATCCGCCTATGCACGTAGCTTTTATGGCGTCGTGGACCTGCTTGCCATTCTCCCCACTTACATCGCCGTATTTGTTCCGGGCACGACTTATATGATGGTGGTGCGTCTGCTCCGTGTATTACGTATTTTCCGTATACTGAGACTCATGCGCTTTTTGGAAGACTCCAATATTCTGATGCGTTCGATGATCATGTCATCACGCAAGGTGATGATTTTCTTTTCCACAGTCATGATTCTGGTCACAGTATTCGGCGCTCTAATGTACGTGATAGAAGGACCAGAGAATGGTTTCACCAGTATTCCTTATGCCATTTATTGGGCGATAGTAACGCTTACCACTGTCGGATATGGCGATTTGGTCCCCCAAACGGATATTGGTAAGACGCTGGCCTCTTTCACTATGCTGATGGGCTATTCCATTATCGCTGTCCCCACCGGGATCATTACTGCTGAAATAGGCCAACAAATGACACTGCATCGCCAGTTAGTCAAATGCCCAAATTGTTCAAAAGGGGGGCACGAGTCTGATGCGGACTTTTGTAAACATTGTGGTAGTGAACTGCCTGAGCCCGATAAGCGTGAAGTAAAGCCTGGACGGTAATCCAGGCCGGTGCCTTCACGCATTTGACCTTCTGTGTCACACGATTATCACACCGACAATAACAAACGGAGCCTTATTTGGCTCCGTTTTCATTAAATTGCTATTATCCTCGGCCGGATGGCGCTTTATCTGCTTACTTACGGCGCCAGGTGGTGCCTTGTGGGCCATCTTCCAACACAATGCCCATCGCGGTCAGTGCATCGCGCGCCGCATCGGCTGCCGCGAAGTCTTTGGCTTTACGGGCATCATTACGTGTTTGAATTAAGGCTTCAATGTCAGCAACTTCATCATCAGCGCCAGCATCACCTTGCAAGAAGTTATCGGCGTCTTGCTCGAGCAAACCAAGAATAGACGCCAATTTGCGCATTTGCGCGCCCAGCGCAGACGCGGCGGCCATATCGTCAGCACGGAGGCGGTTAATCTCACGGGCCATATCAAACAACACTGAATAGGCTTCTGGCGTATTGAAGTCGTCATTCATTGCCGCTTCAAAACGCGCCACGTATTGGTCGCCACCTGCCGGGGTTGCCTGAGTGTCTAAACCACGCAATGCGGTATAAAGGCGCTCTAATGCTGAGCGGGCTTGGTTAAGATTTTCGTCGCTGTAATTAAGCTGGCTACGATAATGGCCTGACAGCAAGAAATAACGCACGGTCTCTGCATCGTAGTGCACCAGCACGTCACGGATGGTAAAGAAGTTTCCAAGTGACTTAGACATCTTCTCACGATCGACCATCACCATGCCGCTGTGCATCCACGTATTCACATACGGGGTGTCATGGGCACAGCACGACTGAGCAATTTCGTTTTCATGATGCGGGAACTGTAAGTCTGAGCCGCCGCCATGAATATCAAAGTGCTTACCCAGAAGCGCTGAGTTCATCGCTGAGCATTCAATGTGCCAACCTGGACGGCCCGGGCCCCAAGGGGATTCCCACGTCGGCTCGCCGGGTTTCGACATTTTCCACACCACAAAATCCAGCGGGCTGCGTTTCGCAGTTTCAATATCCACACGGGCACCAGCTTGGAGCTGATCCAAGTCTTGTTTAGACAACTTACCGTATTCATCAAACTTAGCGACTTCAAACATTACATCGCCGTTATCGGCCACATAGGCAAAACCACGCGCAATCAGCGTTTCTACCAAGGTAATGATTTCGTCAATATAATCGGTCGCACGCGGCTCGATATCAGGACGCACCATGTTTAAGGCATCAAAATCTTGATGCATTTCACCAATCAAACGTTCTGTTAACGCATCGCAGGTCTCGCCATTTTCAGCGGCACGCTTGATGATCTTGTCATCAATGTCCGTAATGTTGCGCACGAAGGTCAGATCAAAGCCCAGATAACGCAGGTAACGAGAAATCATGTCAAACGAAACGAAGGTGCGCCCATGTCCGATATGACAAAGATCGTAAATCGTCACCCCACACACATACATACCAATTTTTCCTGGCGTGATAGGCTGAAAGACGGCTTTTTCTCGCGTCAGTGAGTTGTAGATCTTTAACGGGGGGGTTTGCATCGACATAATAATTAGATGACTCGTTACAGTAATGACAATGAGTAAAGTGAAGCTGCTATTACACCTTTTCTGCTAGCGTGACGCAAGCATCGACCCGGTGTCTGGCCCGATAAAGCGCGACGACCGAGTTCACAAGTTAAGAGAAAAAGCGCGATTTGAACCAAAACCGACCAATCGGTGCTTGAGTTGGGTCGGGGTGATCATTTATTTTTCGGTAAAGAATCTTTATCGATAACCATTATGACAAAAAATTCAACGTGCACACACCCAGTAACCACGGCTGCTTCAAAAAGCCAAGAACAAGGTGTTACTCCATCACAAACTGACAAGGTTGATCTCATTCTGAGCCAGTGGCACAGCGAACGCCCTGATATTGATCCGAGCCCCATGGCGATTACAGGCCGGTTGGCACGTATCAACGGCCACATTAATCCCAAACTGCAGCATGTTTTCGGCCAATACAATCTAAACCCAGGGGAATTCGATGTGCTGGCCTCGTTACGGCGTGCGGGCAAACCCTACACGTTAACCCCAAATCAGCTGCTGGATGCTTTGATGCTCACCTCCGGCGCCATGACTAACCGTATTGATCGGTTGGAGCACAAAGGCTTGGTGGCACGCAGCCCCGATCCCAACGATCGCCGTGGGGTCTATGTCTCACTCACCGACGCAGGGCTGGATTTGATCGATAAGGCGGTGACCGATCACACCAATAACTTGCATCAGCTCCTGGCTGGACTCACCACCAGTGAGCAAGCCAACTTAGCTGATTTACTCAAAAAGTTGCTCGGGCATGTTGAACCTGTATCGTCAGAATGATCTCGATGAATAAAAGTGATCTTGAGAAATAAAAGTGATCTCGAGGAATTAAAATGACAAAGCGTCCCTGTAAATCGGTACTTTGGGGTCACTTAGCGATGATTAATTCCACATCCAGGGCGATCATGCTTGATCACCCGGCTCGTTAGGCTAAAATCTGTGATCCTTTTTAGCCAAGCCAATGACAGGATTACATCATGGTAACTCTTCATACCACGTTCGGTGATATCAAACTCCGCATGTATGCAGACGAAGCACCGGCCACGGTCGAGAACTTTTTACAATATTGCCGTGACGGCTTTTATAACGGAACCCTGTTCCACCGTGTTATCGACGGCTTTATGGTCCAAGGCGGTGGCATGGCCTCTGGCATGGAAGAAAAGTCGACGCGTGCACCGATCAAAAATGAAGCGGATAACGGTTTAAGTAACCTTACCGGTCGTTTATCCATGGCGCGTACCATGGAGCCGCATTCAGCCAGTTCACAATTCTTTATTAACGTGAATGACAACTTATTCCTGGATCACAAAGCCAAGACGCCAGACGGTTGGGGCTACTGTGTGTTTGCCGAAGTCGTCGACGGCATGGACGTGGTCAATAAGATCAAAGGCGTTGCGACCGGCAATTGGGGTTATGTACACCAAGACGTCCCTGTTGAAGAAGTATTAATCAATAGCGTGACTATCGAAGACTAAGCCGCACTCGTCAACAAGGGTAGCTAAAGCTACCCTTTCTTTTTGAGTGAGCCGCTCGTTTTGCCAATAAAAAGCCAATACATGCCACATACCCTCTTTATTGCTGATTTACACCTCAGCCCTACTCGGCAAGATATCACTGATTGCTTTTTGCGATTTATGGCCGAGGAAGCGGTCCACGCTGATGCACTCTATGTGCTGGGAGATTTGTTTGAGGCTTGGATTGGCGATGATGATCACAGCCCCTTTCATCAGCAAATCAAAACCGCCTTTGCGACCCTCACACAGCAAGGTGTACCTGTGTACTTTATTCATGGCAATCGTGATTTTTTAATCGGAAAGCGTTTCGCCCGTGAAACAGGCATCACCTTGTTGGATGAGCACACATGCATTGATTTATATGGTACGCCGACCTTGATTCTCCATGGCGATACCCTATGTTTGGCGGATGCCGACTACCAAGCATTTCGTCGCAAAGTCCACCAGCGCTGGCTACAACACGTGTTTTTATGCTTACCCTTAGCGTTGCGTCGTCGTATCGCGGCCAAAATGCGCGCGGGCAGTGCCAGTGCCAATCAGCAAAAGTCATCCACCATCATGGATGTGACGCCACAAGAAGTGCAGCGCCAGTTAGATAACGCAGGAGTGGTTAACATGATTCACGGCCATACCCATCGCCCCCATGTCCATCAATGGTGTGATCAAGGACACGATTACCAACGCATCGTGTTAGGCGATTGGTACCAACACGGGTCGGTATTAGTGTGTGGCCCGCAAGGCTGTGACTTACAAACTCGCGACTTTATCCATCACTAAGCCTTTCAGCCTATCGTTAAGAGATCTTTATGCAGACTGATTTATGCCCTTGTTGTAGTAACAAACCCTACGCCGAATGCTGCGCGCCCGTTCATCAACACCCGGCCAACGCTGCCCACCCTGAGCAATTGATGCGTGCTCGCTACAGCGCACATCCGAAAGGCTTGGTGGACTTTATTGTCGCGACCTATCACCGCGAATGCGGCGCCGAGGCATTTCGGGATGATATTGCCATGATGACCGACCATCAGTGGCAATCACTTGAGGTGCTCGATAGCGAGGTATTAAACCACGGTGAGCTTGGATTTGTGACCTTCAAAGCCCACTTTATTGCCGACGGTGAGCCTCAGTGTTTGCATGAGCGGTCTCGGTTTATCCAAGAAACAATCAATGGACAGCCTCAATGGCGATATATCGATGGTGTTTTCCCCGGCCATGTCAAAGCCGGCCGCAATGACCCTTGCCCGTGTGGCAGTGGGCGTAAGTTTAAAAAGTGTTGCTGCTAGCCCCCTAGCCTCGCCATTCTAAATAACTCCTGGTTAAAAAATAATCAAGTTTGGTGCTTCGTGGTCGATACTAATAGTAAGACCAAAGGAGGACCATCATGAACTGGCTTGGCAATTTGAGTCCTGTGTATCGCACGCCGCATGCACCGCCCACGAAAGTATGGGCGATCCGCAAATCGGAACACATTGATGCGCGTAAAGAGCGGCGGCTAGACGATCTCAATGATCACGCTCAGCAACCGCACCAAGAGCACGAGGAAAAAACACCTAAAAAAGACGGTGAACTCGATATTTATGTCTAGCCTCGGTGTCGACGCTCTCGCTGTTCATGGCGATAGCGACGCTGGCGATAGCGACGCTTACGGCGATGGCGACAATTACTTAGCATGACACTTACTTAGCACGACCTGGCATAAAGACACGTGAAAAAAACGCGCTTTGGCTGGTTGCAATCCAAACGGATTTTGATATGGTCATAAACAGTTAAGCTTTTTGGTATAGAGCTTATTTTTATCACAGAGCGTACTTTCGTTAGATAATGGACGACCAACAATGATTTCAGCACTAATGACCATGCATCACCACCATCATCCTGACTAGTCTTTCGGGAGGAATGGTTTCGACTGGAAGACGAGTAAAAAGCGCTTCCGTCGGTCATTAGCAAGCTAACAGATTCAGACCCTCGGGAGCATCGTCTTCCGAGGGTTTTTTCTTTTTTAGCTTTTCATTTTTAGACAAGGAAGCACACATGCAAACACAACGCTTACGTATCGCCATCCAAAAAAAGGGCCGTCTCGCCAAAGAGTGCCAAGAGCTGCTCAAACGTTGCGGGGTTAAAATTAACTACACCGGCGAGCGCTTGGTGGTCCACGCCGAAAACATGCCCATCGATCTGCTACTGGTTCGTGATGATGATATCCCTGGCCTTATCATGGACGGCGTGGTTGACTTAGGTGTGATTGGTGAGAACGAATTAGAAGAGGTTCGCCTTGAGCGCATCAAGTTGGGTGAGCCAAGCCAGTATCAACTGCTTCGTCGCCTCGACTTTGGTGGCTGTCGTCTTTCCATTGCGCTGGATAAAGACCAAAATTACAACGGCCCACAAGATCTCGCTGAGCAACGGATTGCGACCACCTATCCCAATATTCTTAAAGCCTACATGGACAAGCAGGGTGTGAATTTCAGCACTTGTATGCTCAATGGCTCCGTGGAAGTGGCGCCACGTGCGGGGCTCGCCGATGCGATTTGTGATTTGGTCTCAACGGGCGCCACCTTAGAGGCCAACGGCTTGAAAGAAGCCGAAGTCATTTTTCGCTCCAAGGCAGTGTTAATTCAGCGTGAAGGCAGCTTCAGCGAAGAGAAAACCGCATTAATTGAACGCTTGCTCACTCGCATGCAAGGCGTGATTCAAGCCAAAGAGTCGAAATACATCATGCTTCACGCGCCGAGCGAGGCGCTAGAAAAAATTGTTGAGCTGCTTCCCGGTGCCGAAGACCCGACCATTTTGCCGCTCGCACACGAAAAAAGCCGTGTGGCGGTGCACCTTGTCAGTACCGAAAATCTGTTCTGGGAAACCATGGAAAAGCTCAAACAATTGGGCGCAAGCTCAATCTTGGTCCTGCCGATTGAAAAGATGATGGAGTAAGTCACCATGCGAACAGTAGTTTGGAAATCACTCGGAGAATCGCAAAAAGAGGGCTTGATGCGCCGCCCTGCCATCGCCACCGGCGCACAAACCCAAGCCAGTGTCACGGAGATTATCGCCGATGTGAGAGAACGTGGTGATGAGAGTTTAAAGGCGCTGACCAAAAAATTTGATGGTGTCGACCTCGATAGCATCAAACTCGATAAAGCGATCTTGGCCGATGCTGAAGCGCGCTTGGGGGAAGATATCAAACTTGCCCTACGTCAAGCCTACGACAACATCAGCACCTTTCACCGCGCACAAAAAGCCCAGCCGTTGAAAGTCGAAACCATGCCAGGGGTGGTATGTGAATCCATCACTCGCCCAATTAACCGCGTCGGGCTGTATATTCCTGGCGGTAGCGCGCCCTTGCCGTCTACAGTGTTGATGCTGGGCGTGCCGGCGCAAATTGCTGGCTGCCGCAAAGTGGTGCTGTGTACCCCACCGCCAGTGGCCGATGAAATCTTATACTGTGCCAAACTGTGTGAGATTGATGAAATTTATACCCTGGGTGGCGCACAAGCGGTGGCGGCGATGGCCTTTGGCACCCAAAGTGTGACCAAGGTGGATAAGATTTTTGGTCCGGGCAATGCCTATGTCACCGAAGCCAAACGTCAGGTAAGCCTTGCTGCCAATGGCGCAGCGATGGACATGCCTGCCGGCCCCTCTGAAGTCTTGGTGATTGCTGATGCCGGCGCGGATCCCGACTTTGTTGCCGCGGATTTACTCAGCCAAGCGGAGCACGGCCCCGATTCGCAAGTAGTGCTAGTGACCCCTGCCCCAGAGATGGCAGAAAAAGTCGCCGATGCGGTGCAGCAGCAATTAACCACGCTCAGTCGTGCAGAAATTGCCAAGCAAGCGCTGGGCAGCAGTGTGATTATTATTGCCGACACCCTCACCCAGTGCGTGTCGATTTCTAACCGCTACGGACCAGAGCACTTGATTGTGCAGACTCAGCAGCCTCGAGATTTGTTGCCGCTGTTGGATAACGCTGGCTCGATTTTCTTGGGCGCCTATTCGCCCGAATCCGTGGGTGATTACGCCTCAGGCACCAACCATGTGTTGCCGACTTACGGTTATACCCGTACCTACAGCAGTTTAGGGCTGGCCGACTTTAATAAGCGGATGACAGTGCAACAGGTCAGCGAAAGCGGCTTACAAGCACTGGGCCCGACCGTGATGCGAATCGCAGAAGCCGAGGGCTTGGATGCGCATCGCCAAGCGGTCGATATTCGTCTAAATAAGCTACAACAAGCCCAAGCCTCAGAGGACCCGTTAGTATGAGCATCGATAAACTCGCCCGTGAGCAAGTACAAGCGCTCACGCCCTATCAGTCAGCCCGCCGTATCGGTGGCAGCGGGGATGTGTGGCTCAATGCCAATGAATCCCCCTTTGACAATGCTTATACCCTGAGCGGCCAAGGACTCAATCGCTACTCCAGCTGTCAGCCGGCATCATTGATTAATGCCTATGCCAACTATTCGGGGGTAGACACGGGCCAAGTGATTACCACTCGTGGCGCCGATGAAGGGATTGATTTATTGCTGCGCGCGTTTTGCGAGCCAAACCAAGATAGCGTACTGATTTGCCCACCCACCTATGGCATGTATGCGGTCAGTGCAGAAAACCAAGGGATCGCGACCACCCAAGTGCCGCTCACCGCCGACTGGCAGCTGGACATGGCAGGGATTGATACCGCCTTGGAGGCAGATGCCAACATCAAGCTTATCTTCGTGTGTAGCCCTAATAATCCGACCGGCAACCTGATTAACCGCGACGACATAGAAGCGCTACTCACCCGCACTCAAGATCGCGCGATTGTGGTGTTGGATGAAGCCTATATCGAATTTAGTCCAGAAGCGACCTGCACCGATTTACTCGCGCGCTTTGAGAATCTGGCCATTTTGCGCACGCTATCAAAAGCGTTCGCTCTGGCAGGACTGCGTTGCGGCTTTACCCTCGCCAATCCCGCTATTATTAACTTGATGCTCAAGGTGATCCCGCCGTATCCGGTGCCGGTGCCCGTGGCAGATATTGCCGAGCAAGCGCTCTCCGAAGCGGGCTTGGCGCGGATGAAGTATCAGGTTTTGGACTTAACCGCCAACCGTGCCTATTTGCAAGCCGGCCTCAGTATGCTGCCCGGCATCAAGGTGCATCCAGGCTTTGGTAACTACCTGCTGATAAGCCTGGACGACACCGATGCGGTGTTCGAGCACTTGGGTAATGCGGGGATTATTGTGCGCCGTACCGCGATCGAGAACAGCTTACGCATCAGTATTGGCAACCGTGACGAATGTGAAAAAGTGTTGGCTTTTATCCGCCAGCAGCTCAGTGAATAAGGACAACCACTGTGAAAGACAAGATTTTATTTATTGACCGTGATGGCACCTTGATTGTGGAGCCGCCTGAAGATTATCAAGTGGATCGTCTGGATAAATTGGCCTTTGAGCCGGACGTGATCCCCGCACTACTTAGCCTGCAAGCGGCGGGTTACACCTTGGTGATGGTGAGTAATCAAGATGGTTTAGGGACCGCTAGCTTCCCGCAAGCGGACTTTGATGCACCACACAACATGATGATGGCGTTATTTCGCTCACAAGGGATCCATTTTGAAGACGTACTGATTTGTCCGCACTTTGATAGCGACGACTGTAGCTGCCGCAAGCCCAAATTAGGCTTGGTAAAAGACTATCTGCAGCAAGGCCGGATTGATTTCGCCCAATCGGCGGTGATTGGCGATCGCGACACCGATATCACCTTAGCCAACAATATGGCGCTACAAGGGATCAAATACCAACGTGAGGTGATGGGCTGGCCGCAGATTGTCGAGCGTCTGACCTTGCAGCCGCGCATCGCATCGGTGACTCGCACCACCCAAGAAACCGACATTCAGGTGGCTGTTAACCTGGATAAGAGTGGCGGCAGCCGCATTGAAACCGGACTGGGCTTTTTTGACCACATGTTGGATCAAATCGCCACCCACGGCGGTTTTCAGCTGAGCGTTGGCGTTAAAGGCGATTTGCACATCGATGACCACCACACCATTGAAGACACCGCCCTCGCCTTGGGCGACGCGCTTAAACGGGCGCTGGGCGATAAGCGCGGTATTGGCCGTTTTGGATTTAGCCTGCCGATGGATGAGTGCTTGGCGCAATGTGCGTTGGATTTATCCGGACGTCCGTTTCTTAAGTTTGAGGCCAGCTTCCCGCAGCCACAAGTGGGCGATATGTCGACCGAAATGGTCGGGCATTTTTTCCGCTCATTGACCGATACTTTGGCCTGTACCCTTCACCTGACCGTCGATGGCGAAAACACCCATCACTTGGTAGAAAGCTTATTTAAAGCCTTTGGCCGCACCTTGCGTCAAGCCATCAAGGTCGAGGGCGATGCGCTGCCAAGCAGTAAAGGAGTCTTATAATGCGCAAACACACCGTCATTATCGATACCGGCTGCGCCAATGTGTCCTCGGTACGCTTTGCTGTCGAGCGTTTGGGGTATCAAGCCACATTGAGCCGCGATCCCGACGTAGTGCTGGGGGCAGACAAGCTTTTTTTGCCCGGCGTCGGCACAGCCAGCGAAGCGATGAAAAACCTCACCGAGCGCGGCTTAGTGGATTTAGTTAAACAGGTTGAGCAACCGCTACTGGGTATTTGTCTTGGCATGCAAATGCTGGGGACGCACTCGGATGAAGGCGACAGTCCGGTCGAGTGCCTCGGCCACATCCCCGCCCCCACCAAACTGATGGATACCGCAGGGCAGCCTTTACCTCATATGGGTTGGAATCGGGTCGCCACCGTCAATGACCATCCCTTATTCGACGGCATTCCCGCTGGCAGCTACTTCTATTTTGTCCACAGTTACGCGATGCCGGTCGGTGACTATACCCTGGCACAATGTCACTATGGTCATGCGTTCAGTGCGGCCATCAATCAAGGTAGCTACTTCGGAGTTCAGTTTCACCCCGAGCGTTCGGGCAAAGTGGGCGCGCGTTTGATTCAGAATTTTTTGGAGATGTAAGCAAGGATGATTATACCAGCACTCGATTTGATAGATGGCCAAGTGGTGCGCCTTTATCAAGGGGATTATCAGCAAAAAACCGACTACGGTTTTGACCCGCGTGAGCAGTTCGCACGTTACCATCAAGCGGGCGCGGATTGGTTGCACCTCGTGGATTTAACCGGTGCCAAAGATCCGACCGCGCGTCAGGTCGATTTAATCACCGAGATTTTGCAATCAACGCCTGCCAATATCCAAATCGGCGGTGGCGTGCGCACCGAAATGGACGTGATTGAGCTGCTAAACACCGGCGCGCAGCGCGTAGTGATCGGCTCCACCGCGGTCAAATCGCCCGATTTAGTCAAAGGCTGGATGCAAACCTACGGCCCTGACCGGATTGTATTGGCACTCGACATTCACATTGACAGTGACGGGACGCGACGCGTGGCGGTGTCCGGCTGGCAACAAGACTCCGGCGTCACCATTGAAGCGCTACTCGACGATTATTTGTCCGTCGGGCTAGAGCATGTGCTGTGCACCGATATCTCCCGCGATGGCACCTTGCAAGGCAGCAATGTGGCGCTCTATCGCGACTTGTGTCAGCGCTATCCGAGCATTGCGTTTCAATCATCAGGCGGCATTGGCAGTCTCGAAGACATTCGCGCCTTGCGCGGCACCGGTGTGGCAGGCGTGATCGTCGGCCGCGCCCTACTGGAAGGTAACTTTAGCGCAGAGGAGGCGATCGCATGCTGGCAAAACGGATAATTCCTTGTTTGGACGTCCGCGACGGACAAGTGGTCAAAGGCGTGCAATTTCGCAATCACGAAATCATCGGCGATATCGTCCCGCTCGCCAAACGCTACGCCGAAGAAGGCGCTGATGAACTGGTGTTTTATGACATCACCGCCTCCAGTGACAGCCGGGTGGTCGATAAAAGCTGGGTCAGTCGCGTCGCGGAAGTAATTGATATCCCCTTTTGCGTTGCCGGTGGAATTAAATCCGAAGCCGATGCCCAACAAATCTTGGAATTCGGCGCGGATAAGATATCGATTAACTCACCCGCCTTGGCCGATCCGAGTTTGATCACGCGGCTGGCCAATAAGTTTGGCGTGCAGTGTGTGGTGGTCGGGATTGACTCCTTCTTCGATGAAGCGACTGGGCACTATCAGGTCTATCAATTTACCGGCGATGAAAGCCGCACTCAGGCCACGCCTTGGCAAACCGCCGCATGGGTTGAGGAAGTCCAACAGCGAGGCGCGGGCGAAATCGTACTCAATATGATGAACCGCGACGGCGTGCGCCAAGGCTATGACTTAACCCAACTCAAAATGGTGAGAGAGCGCTGTCAGGTGCCCCTGATTGCCTCCGGCGGTGCCGGTGAAATCGCGCATTTCGCCGACGCCTTTTTACAAGCGAATGTCGATGGCGCGCTGGCCGCCTCGGTGTTTCACAAGCAAATCATCGCGATAAGCGAATTAAAACAAACATTAAAACAACAAGGGATCGAGGTAAGAGTATGACGGCAGCATGGGTAGAACGTATCGATTGGGAGAAAAACGCCGGCTTGGTGCCTGCGATTATCCAACACAGCGATAGCGGCCAAGTGTTAATGCTGGGCTACATGAATGCCGATGCACTGAACGCGACGCTCGAAACCGGTCGCGTCACCTTTTGGTCACGCAGTAAATCACGCCTTTGGGTAAAAGGCGAAAGCTCCGGTCATGTGTTAAGCCTTGAGCACATTGCACTCGATTGCGATCAAGACACCTTGTTGGTCACGGCGACGCCGCATGGACCCACCTGTCACCTCGGCACGACCACCTGCTTTGACAGTGACAATAAACCGCCACACACCGGCCCCGGCTTTTTATCGAGCCTAGAGCAAGTACTTGCCAGCCGCAAAGACGCCGCGCCTGATGAATCTTACACCGCAAGTCTATTTGCCAAAGGCACCAAGCGTATCGCGCAAAAAGTGGGGGAAGAAGGCGTCGAAGTCGCCCTCGCTGCCACGGCAGGCGATAAAGCCGAGCTATTAAACGAAAGTGCCGACTTGCTCTATCACCTGTTGGTGTTGCTGCAAGACCAAGAGCTTAGCCTCCATCAAGTGACCGAAGTCCTCGCCTCTCGCCATCAAGGCTAACGGCCACGCGCGTTAACCTAAACATGGCCCCTCCAAAGCGCCGCACAACTGCGGCGCTTTTTCCTAAATGATGAAACTTATCACTCTCGCAGTGATCAGACCATCAAAGCGTCAAGGTAGGCCACAGAAGAAAAGGCATTAAACCGACCATTCCACCGCGCAGCAATGCGGGTTACTGGGAGGACGGCCGTCCTTGCAATGCAGCCGTCGAATCCTTGAAACCCGGTGACAGGGAAGATGGGAAACGAGAAGCGGGTTATCACCAACGCTCTCTGTCGGAAACAAGGATATCTCGATACAAAAAGTTACTCATCCCTCAGCTGACACTACGTGATTACGATGCACAAGTTGGCGAAGCATTAGCCAACGTGAAAGTGATGAACAAAGTCAATCAACTCGATATGCCTGTTAGTTGCCAAGTTGACTGATGGAAATAAACTAAATTTTATCAGTGCTTTAGGTGACTAATTTGAACAACAACGCCTCGTCAAACCGATCTTTTGGGTCAAAAAACGCTCGCGATCTAGCCCTGCTATGGCTTAGATGCTGACATTTAAGGAAAATGTTAACTATCTCATGTTATATAACATTTATAGCTCGCAGCATTATGT
>NZ_MUFI01000042.1:0-33423 GCF_001996265.1 Salinivibrio sp. MA440 | reverse complement strand
GTTATTAATTGTTTTGTTAATAAATTGTTTAAATATAAATGCCACTAACAAAAAAAGGGCCTAGCGGCCCTTTGTTTCATTTTTAAGACAGCGACGCTTAGTCTAAAACCTTTGCGATCGCAGTGCAAAGTGGCACCATGTTAGTGTGCGTCATACCCGCAACATTAAGCCGACCGGAACCGACAATGTAGACACCATGATCAGCCTTTAATGCATTCACTTGATCCTTATTCAGCCCTGAGAACGAGAACATACCGTTTTGTTGCTCAATAAAGCTAAAATCACGTGAGACGCCTTGCGCTTTGAGTGTTTTGACAAATTCCGTGCGCATGGCTTTAATGCGGTCTCGCATCGTGGCCAATTCTTGTAACCATTCCGCCTTGAGCGTTGGGTCATTAAGAATCGTCGTCACCACCGCTGCGCCATGGGCAGGTGGGTTAGAGTAAATCACTCGGGCGATACTTTTAACTTGGCTAAAGGCGGTGACCGCTTCTTGCTCTTGACGGCCGACCAGTGTAAAGGCACCAACGCGTTCGTTATATAAGCCAAAGTTTTTCGAGAATGAGCTTGCGATCAGCAGCTCTGGGCAGACGTTAGCGAAAATACGCAGACCGGCTGCGTCTTCTTCTACGCCTTTAGCAAAGCCTTGATATGCAAAGTCAAACATAGGCAGTAAGCCTTTACGTTGGCAGAGATCTGCTAAGGTTTGCCATTCTTGCTCGGTAGGATCGATACCGGTTGGGTTATGACAGCAGCCGTGGAGTAGCACGACATCGCCCGCTGCCGCTTTCTCGAGATCAGCGACCATCGCTGAAAAATCTTTGTCATTTTTGGCCGGATCATAATAGCTGTATTCTGCGAGAGTTAAACCTGCCGCGGTAAACACGCCTTTATGGTTAGCCCAAGTTGGGTTACTGATCCAAATGGTGACATCGCCCAGGTGGCGTTTAATAAATTCACCTGCTAAGCGAAGGGCGCCGGTGCCGCCGGGAGAATGTGCGGTTTGTGCGCGTTTGTCTTTAATGACATCCGCATGCTCACCAAAAAGTAATTGCTGAACGGCAAGGCCATATTCGGCGGTGCCTGGAATGCTCAAATAAGATTTGGTGGTTTCTTTATCGAGTAGTAGTGCCTCGGCTTTTTTTACTGAGGTTAAAACGGGCGTTTCGCCGTGCTCGTTTTTATAGACCCCGACCCCGAGGTTAATCTTATCTTCACGTGGATCCGCTTTAAATTCTTCAGTTAGCCCTAGGATAGGATCAGCAGGTGCCGCAGAGATTTTCTCAAACATTGGTGTCGTCCATGGTTATGATGAATGAAAGCTAAATGCAAATAAAAGGCTGCAACCTGCAGCCTTTGGATAAGTGTATCTATTTAGAAACTGGCATTGCGTGGTGAGCGAGGGAATGGGATCACGTCACGAATGTTGCTCATTCCCGTCACGTATGAAACCAAACGCTCGAAGCCCAGACCGAAACCAGAGTGAGGGACAGTGCCATAACGGCGAAGATCGCGGTACCACCAGAAATCTTCTTTTTCTAGCCCCATTTCTTCAAGGCGTTGGTCGAGCACATCTAGGCGCTCTTCACGCTGAGAGCCGCCGATGATTTCGCCGATACCTGGTGCGAGTACGTCCATCGCAGCAACGGTCTTACCGTCATCGTTCATACGCATATAGAATGCTTTAATGTCTTTCGGGTAGTTTTTTACCACAACCGGTGCATTAAAGTGCTCTTCTGCTAGGTAACGCTCATGCTCAGAGGCTAAATCAATGCCCCACTCAACGGGGAATTCAAAAGTTTGGCCGCTGTTTTGCAAAATAGTGACCGCATCGGTGTAATCCACTTGCGCAAAGTCGGCGTTGACGAATTTCTCCAAACGAGTCAGAACATCTTTATTGATCCGCTGTTCAAAGAATTGCATGTCATCTTTGCGCTCATCCAACACGGCCTTGAAAACATATTTTAACATGGCTTCTGCAAGCTCAGCAGAGTCATCAAGATCGGCAAACGCCACTTCTGGCTCAACCATCCAGAACTCAGCCAAGTGACGGCTAGTATTGGAGTTTTCTGCACGGAAGGTGGGACCAAACGTATACACTTTACTGAGTGCACAGGCGTAAGTTTCGGCATTTAACTGACCCGATACGGTCAAGAACGCTTCTTTGCCAAAAAAGTCTTGATCGTAATCGACTTCGCCTTGTTCGGTTTTTGGCACATTGGCCATGTCTAGCGTAGACACCCGGAACATTTCCCCCGCACCTTCACAATCCGACGCTGTGATCAGCGGTGCAGACATCCAGTAATAGCCTTGCTCATGGAAAAAGCGATGAATGGCTTGTGAGAGCGTATGACGTACACGTGCAACGGCACCAATTACGTTCGAACGTGGGCGGAGATGCGCCACTTCACGCAAGTACTCAATCGAATGGCGCGTTTTCGCCATTGGATACGTGTCTGGATCGTCAACCCAGCCAACGACCTTCACTGCCGTTGCCTGAAGCTCATAGGCTTGACCTTTTCCGGGCGATTCAACAACCTTACCCGTGACCTCAACGGAGCAGCCTGCGGTCAGGCGCAGAACGTCTTGCTGATAATTATCCAGCTCATTAGGGACCACGGCCTGAATAGGGTCAAAACAAGAACCATCATAAATGGCAAGAAAAGAAATACCGGCTTTGGAATCTCGGCGTGACCGGACCCATCCACGCACAGTCACTTCAGTGTCGACTGCCGCCTTGCCGCGCAGGACGTCTACTACAGGCGCGTATGTCATAATTCGCTTCTATCTCCGTTTAGGTAATGCGGCCAACGGGGTGTGACCGCATCAGTGATTTTACAAGTTAGACTAGCAAGTTTACCTGTATCCTGTATAGCTTCAAGGTTTGAGCGTGTCTGAGAGCTGAAATTGGCCAATTAACCCTTCAAGTTGTTCAACCAGCTGCTCGAGATTTGCACTAATCGCTTTCACCTCATTAGCATTGGTTGCGGTATCGTTGGCGTGACTTTGAATACGACCCACTTGAGCGAGCAAGGCATCGGTCATTTGCGCCTGGTGATCACTTTGTTTGCTGATGTCATTGGCGTTGTCGTTGACCGTTCTAACTTGGTCGGCGATATTACCCAAAGCGGTAGAAAGTTCCATCACGGTTTCTGCACGTTGATTAGCACTTTCACTGGTCGCTTCAACCGCCTGCGCAGAGGCTTCACTGCCTGCACACAAGTTTTCAATGATGGTTTGGATTTCACCAGTGGCATCATGGCTACGACTGGCAAGGTTGCGTACTTCGTCGGCAACCACCGCAAACCCCCGGCCTTGTTCTCCGGCGCGAGCGGCTTCAATGGCGGCATTCAACGCCAGCAAGTTCGTTTGCTCGGCAATTTCCCGGATCACGCTGAGAATCGTCGTTACTTGCTGGCTTTGTTGGTTAACATCCAATATTTGTGTGCGTACTTGGCCAATATCAGCCACCAACTTACGAATGTCATTGGCCGCGACATTCGCCAGATCACTGCCCTGATTGGCACTGCCTGCGGCAGATTCACTCAATTGCGCCGCTTCTTGAGTACGATTTTGAATGTCGTGTTGATGCTGCTGCACATCATCGATGGCTGAAGACATGTCATTGGTTTCGTGACGTTGGCTATCAGCTAATTGATCGGTATGGCTTGAGACACGGATCAGATTCATGGCCTCAGCAGACAGGGTTTCTGAGGTGCGCTGAACTTGTTGCAGGCTGGCAGCAAAGTTATCAAGCAACTGGTCGCAACTATTGCACAGTTCACCAATCTCGTCGTCACGGGTATTGTTGAGGCGCTCGGAAAGATTTTTGTCGTGGCTGGTGCGTTTCATAAAGGCAGAGACGCGCTTAAGCGGGGAGACTACCCAGCGGCGAATCACAGTGAGTGAGATTAAAAATCCAATCACAGCGATGCTGCCCATTATCCCAGCGGTAATTAACATTTCTCTATCGATAGTGCTATACAAAGGCTCAAGATCATACTCGAGCCGGATAACACCGAGTACGGTGCCTTCCTCTGCTACGTGGCATTGCAGACAATTGGTGCCGCGATAATCGCTGCTCGCTTTCATCGGCAGGGCGACCACCAATCCTTTTCCCGC
This sequence comes from Salinivibrio sp. MA440, assembly GCF_001996265.1. NCBI lineage: Bacteria > Pseudomonadati > Pseudomonadota > Gammaproteobacteria > Vibrionales > Vibrionaceae > Salinivibrio > Salinivibrio sp. MA440. The sequence goes on along the minus strand of NZ_MUFI01000042.1, from coordinate 29,301 downwards.
ATCAGCATCAAAGGTTTCGACAATGGTTTCACCTTTGAGGGCACGTTGGTCAATGGCATCCTGGGCAGATTGCTCAGGGTTTCCTGGGCCAAAAAAGCGGGTAATTGCCTCTCCACGGATCACGCGAGCGTCGTCGATGCCTTTGTGTGACAGCATTTTCTCTCGCAACGTATTACGCTGGCTGATGGTGCCGGTGAGCATCAGCATATTAAGGCTATCAAAGTAGTTGGACGCTTTATCTAAGGTTTGCTCGCTGACAATCGATGTCATCAAGGCTTTTTGTTGATGCGACTGATAGGCCAGCGAGGTGGCGAGCACAAGAGCGAAAACAAGAAAAAGAGCAAGAAGAATTTTGCTCGCAAGGGTCATACGCATGAGTCAACCATTTGTTATTAATTTATAGAGTTATCAGTTCTAGCCTGTAGCGACTATGTTAAACCGAGAGCGCACTTGTGGCGGTATCCTCATATAAAATGTGTGATTTCATCGACGTAAATCGTCCTAATAATGAGACGGAAACCCGTATTGCGAGGCATTCTGGCCGCACAGACTAACCGGTGTGGTCGGATGAATGCGTTTGAGTCGGCCAGCGAATTTAAGTAGCATGCGGCCTCTTGTTGTTGTTGGAATGAAGTAAAATGACCACTGAGTTGTTTAAAGAATTTACCTTTGAGGCGGCACACCATTTACCGAATGTGCCAGAAGGCCATAAATGTGGGCGTTTACATGGGCATTCATTTACGGTGCGTTTGTATGTAGAAGGCGACGTTGATCCGTATACGGGGTGGGTGATCGACTTTGCCGAAATAAAAGCGGCTTTCAAACCGATTTATCAGCGCCTGGATCATTACTATCTCAATGACATTGAAGGGCTAGAAAATCCAACCAGTGAAGTGCTAGCACACTGGATTTGGCAACAGGTAAAACCGAATCTGCCTCTGTTAAGCCAGGTCATGGTGAAAGAAACTTGTACCGCAGGTTGCACTTATCGAGGTGAGTAACGAAACTCGACGTGAGTAACAATACTCGAGGTAAATAAGAAGCAGTCGAGAGAAATAAAAAAACGCCGAGTAGCAGTGTCCAGCTTTATGAGGTCACTTCAGTACTCGGCGTTTTTTGTCGCTTTTCGACGTGTGCTTTGCTCCATGACGGCGCGATTTATCTTGCCACCGTCCTCGTCATCGTCACTTAGGCGATATTCAAATACTTGTGTGTTTGCACGGATAAACGCCAGCCGCGCGCAATGCAGGTGTCGATGCAAAGTTTGGTTGCACGTGGCTTTTGGCTTACCGGCTGCAGCGCAATGGTTGCACCAGGAGAGGCTGGGCAGGTCTCAAGCAGAGTCTCTAATTGTGTAATGTCCTTTTCTGTCCCCACCGGATGTTTTATCTCATTGGCTCGCGCCATCGCACTGGCGAGAACGGGCAATTTACCGCGCATATTGATTTTGGGCGACACCGTTACCCAGGTGGCTTGGCTCGCATAGACCGTATAGGTGCCACTGGTTTCAATTTGGCATTGGCATCCAGCCTCTTCCAAGGCTTCCGTTAAAGGTACCAAATCATAAAGACAGGGTTCGCCCCCGGTAATCACGATATGCTTAGCGTGATAGCGTTGCGTGATTTCAGTGACGATATCTTCGGCTCCTAGCCAGCACCAAGTCGGTGAATCCTCTGACTTATCAATAATAAAGATCTTATCTTGCTGATCCTTATCATCCGTTTCCCAGGTTTGCTTAGTATCGCACCAGGCACATCCTACTGGACATCCTTGCAAGCGGACAAAAACCGACGGAACCCCTGTGAAGGTGCCTTCGCCCTGGATCGTTTCAAATATCTCGTTGACTCGGTACATGGTGATTAATAGCGATAGAATATGAGCTCCGCATTATGCCAACGAATAAGTTTGAGATCTTGTTTTTTAGCCCGCGATTAGAGGATGAACAGCGTTACTGTTTAGACAGGTTTTGTGAGTTTGTACGCGATTTCAAAGATACAAAGTGACAAATGTCACGTGCTAGCGGCCAATTGCTTCACAATTAGTTCGCGAAGTAAAAAAATTCACCTAAATAGGCGGTGTCAGGGTTTATCGCCACAGCCACGTAGTAATAGGAAAGGGCATGATTATTGGGCAGCCGGGACATATCGATCATATTAAGCGCAAAAATGCGGGCACGATTTATAACTTAATCGACCGTTTTGAGCCTATTTCGCGGATCGAACTCTCGAAACGCAGCCAACTGGCGCCTGCCAGTATCACCAAAATTGTGCGCGAACTGATGGACGCTCACCTTGTAAAAGAGGCGCCGATCCAAGAAACGAGCATGCGCGGGCGTCCAGCTGTAGGGCTGATGCTGGATAACGAAGGCTGGCAATTTTTGTCCATGCGTCTAGGAAGAGGTTATCTCACTCTGGCGCTGCATTCGCTAAGCAGTGAAATTTTGATTCAAGAACGGCATGAATTAACGGTGGTGGCGCAAAGTGCATTACTCACCACCGTGGTCGATCATGTCAATGCGTTTTTCTCTCGTCACCAACAAACGGTGGATCGTGTCACCAGTATTGCGATTTCGCTACCGGGCTTGGTAAATAGTGCCCAAGGCACCGTGATTCAAATGCCGCACTTCGAGGTCGACCATATGCCTCTAGGGCCTGTATTACATCGAGAGACCGGTTTGCCGGTATTTGTGGGGAACGACACCCGTTCTTGGGCACTAGCGGAAAAGTTGTTTGGTAACGCGAAAGAAGCAGGCAGCGCCGTTCTGGTCGCAGTTCACAGCGGCGTTGGGGCCGGTATTGTGCTCGAGGGCAAAGTGCTTCAAGGGCGGATCGGTAACGTTGGCGAGTTAGGTCATATTCAAATTAAGCCCTTTGGTAAGCGGTGTTTTTGCGGTAATTATGGCTGTTTGGAAACGGTCGCAAGCCTGTCCGCGATCTATGAGCAGGTGGAGACATTGCTCAATGAAGGGCATCCGAGTTGCTTGCACGACCAACCCCTCACGATAGAGGCTATATGCGATGCAGCGGTGTCAGGCGATGGTTTGGCCCACCAAGTGATCACCGAGCTGGGGCATCACTTGGGAACCGCCATAGCGATTGTGGTGAATTTATTTAACCCAGAAAAAATATTATTTGGTGGCGAATTCAATCGCGCTAAATCGGTGTTGTATCCTGCGATCATGGAATGTTTAAAAACGCAGACGATTCCGCTGTATAGCAAGTACCTAGTCTTGGAAGAAAGCTATTTCTATACCCAAGCGACGATGCCTGGAGCGGCGATGGTAAAGCAGGCGATGTATGATGGCAATTTGCTGATGAAAGTGCTGGAGGGCTAATCGTTACCTTGGCTGACAATTAAAAAGCGGTTAAAGAAAAAGCAGGTGTTGATGCACCTGCTTTTTTTTGATCTTGGCTAAGGGCGTTGGTTAGCTGTTTTTACGCTCTTCACCCAAGCATGCCGCCGCGGTAAATACTACGTCGGTTGAGCTATTCAGGCCCGTTTCGGCAGAGTCTTGTAAAACACCGATAGTAAAGCCAATCCCAACCACTTGCATGGCAATCTCTTGTGGAATACCAAACAAATTACACGCGAGTGGGATCAACAATAGGGAGCCGCCAGCAACCCCCGACGCGCCGCACGCGGATACCGCGGCCACCACACTCAACAGCACAGCCGTGGCGATATCCACTTGGATACCGAGTGTATGAACAGCAGCCAGGGTTAATACGGTAATGGTGATCGCCGCGCCTCCCATATTGATGGTGGCACCGAGTGGGATAGAGACAGAATAAGTATCTTCATCCAAATCAAGGCGGCGGCATAGCTGCATATTCACTGGAATGTTGGCTGCAGAGCTACGGGTGAAGAAAGCGGTGAGACCGCTCTCACGCAGGCAGCGAAAAACAAGGGGATAGGGGTTTTGACGCGTTTTGATATACACAATCAGCGGATTTACCACCAAGGCGATGGTTGCCATACTGCCGAGTAGCACCCCCAAAAGGTGTAAATACCCCATCAAAGCATCAAAGCCACTTTTCGCTAACGTGCTTGCTACTAAGCCAAAAATACCCAAAGGCGCAAACCGGATCACAAAGCGGACGATCATCGATACCCCCTCGGATACATCCGAGAAGACACGTTTGGTTTCGTTCGACGCATGATGAAGAGCAATACCTAAGCCAATCGCCCAAGCCAAAATACCAATATAGTTACCACTCATCAACGCGTTAACAGGGTTGTCAACGATATTGAAAAGTAGCGTACTTAATACCTGGCTAATACCCTCTGGCGGCGTAATGCTAGCATCCGTCGCAGCAAACTCGAGGGTAGTCGGGAACAAAAAACTCATGGTCACCGCGGTCAATGAAGCCGCAAGGGTGCCGATAAGATAAAGCCCAATAATGGGGCGCATGTTGGCCCGTTGGCCTTGTTTCTGGTTAGCAATGGACGCTGCCACTAAAACGAAAACCAAAATGGGTGCGACGGCCTTCAATGCGCTGACAAAAAGTTGTCCGAGCAATCCGGCTGTGCCAGCAAGCTCGGGGGATAGATAGGCTAAAACACCACCGGCAAGAATACCGATGAGTATTTGAAGTACCAGCGAGTTACCTCGACTGACACTGGCGAGTTGTGTTTGACTCATGTGACTCTCACTTCACTGTGTTTATTATCAATGGCTGTTAATGAATCGTTAGAAGTGACGAATTAAACCAGTTAAATTCACCCTATGTAAAGGGAAAATTGTTACTTTGAACTAGTTAGGTAGGACTGAAGTGGCGAGTTATGATTAATGAGAGGTTTATTTAGTGTAATTATTCTGTTATCACTGCAGAATAAATGGTGATAATTCTAGGTCTAGCCGAGCAAATACGTGGATTTAGGCGGCCATCTAGCATAAAAAAAGGCGACCATAGCGGTCGCCGAAGGATAACAACTAGCACAGAAATTTTTAGTAAATCGCATGTCCCACGGTATTGAGCAACTTACTCACGCCTTTTGTGAAGTAGAGAGGGGCATCTGCAATGGTATAGCAAAGGCAACCTTCTTTTGTGTATGGCGTATGATGGTGACGGCTATCGAGTAAAATAAAGTCACCTGGCACATACTGACCACTTTCATCTTCAAAGGTACCGTCCAACAAAAGGGTTAACTCATAGCCCTTGTGAGTGTGCGCAGGCACTGAACCGCCTTCATCGATATGAAGAAAACTGGCTCGCGTTGCCCCTTCGTCGAGATTAAGTCGCGCACGTTGAACTTTACCAAAGGATGCCCAATTTGAATCGCCGAATCGTTGCAGCGCCCGGGGTAAGGCATATGTTTTTTCACCGACAGTAATTTGTGTTGCGCGCGCTTCAGGTTGTTCCGCGCCAGATTGCGTCAGCGCATCGGCATCGTTGGCAGCCGCTTGTTCAAAAATGGCGGATAGCATTTCATCTTCAGCATTGTGATCCCACTCATTTACCATCAACGCTTCGTCGCCGACTGTTTCTTGATCAAACGCCACTGATGCAAGCTTTTCTTCTGCAGTGGCCACGTAAGCTTGGCACTCCTGGCAAAGTTCAACATGAGCAGACAACGCAATCGCCATCGAAGTCGGCAATTTGCCAGCAGCAAAAGCATCCAGTAAATCGGTCGATGGGTGATACTTAATCATTGTTTTACCTCCAGGTGATTGCGAAGCTTTTCTAGACCTAAACGCAATCGGGACTTGACGGTGCCCAATGGCACATTTAATTGTTCTGACAACTCTTGATGAGTCAATTGCTTGAGATAAACCCCTCTAACCACCTGCTGCTGGACCGCGGGTAACTCGTCAATAAAACTGAGAAGCTCTTGGTCCATCATGTACTGAGCACCGGAATCTGTTTCGTTGTCCTGTTGCCCTGACTCGAGAATGGGCCAGATATCATCGCTAAAATTGTCTTCGCGATTCGATTGCACCTTGCGGAGCATATCGAAGCTTAAGTTACGCATGATAGTGAATACCCATGTCGTCGCCGCGCCTTTGTCAGAATTATACAAGTGGGCTTTGCGCCATACCACTAGCATGGTTTCTTGTACTAATTCCATTGCTTGGCCGTCAGCTCTTAAATGTTTTGAACCATAAGCGCGTATCTTAGGGCCAAAAAATCGGAACAAACGTTCGAACGCTATGCGGTCGCGGTCTTCTGCAACTTTTGCTAATAATTCAGACAACTCTTCCTTCGTCACGTCAGTCATGTTGGCACGCGTGTCCCGTCTGGAAATGGTGGTCTCAGTATACATGGTTTGTGGCGCAGTCATAGTTGAGTCCTATCTGTCGTAGCCGTCCATCTCGCTTCCAATACGAGGCTTAAAACAATTGGATCACTCGACTTCTTGCTCGAGCAGCTGACTGATAAATTGCTTCGCCTCTTCTGCCGATTCTTGCGCGATAAACCATTGTTTTTGCGCGTTAGAAAGCGGCAAAATTTCTAACCAGCGTTGGCAACTCCAGGTTAAGTCTTCGAAATACGGCGCCTCATACTGCTCAGCATGATCCGGGTGGGCAGCGAAGACATTTTTAAGTCCTGCGGCAATACGCATTTTTTCTTCATTTTCTTCTTGGTCAATAAACTCGTCATGTGGCCAGTCATTCAGTGCCTGTATCTCGCCTACCCAGAGCTTGTCGGCTTCTTGCTCTGTCGATTGAATTTTTACCCGTTGACGACCTGCAATGGTAATGCCTAATAAACCATCGGGTAGTGTTTCAAAATCGACAATGTCCACCAGTGTGCCATATCGATATAAACGTTTACCTTGCATCATCGCCAGCACGAATCCCTGTTGATTCGCCGAGCATTCACGGACCAAGCGCAAATAGCGAGGTTCAAAAATGCGCAGCTTAGCTCTGCCCCCGGGTAGTAAGAACAAGGGTAGAGGAAACAGCTTCGTCATATCTACGCCTCCTTATTGATTCAACATGCCTGCCACTACGCGACTAGGGTTGGATACGATCAAGACAGAGACTGCATTACCACAATCAGGTTGACATCATTATAAGCTGTGGCATTCTGGACGTCTAAACATCTATTTTTCTAAGGGAATCAGAATGACGTTAAAGCGACCAGGATTTTGGATTGCGTCAGTGTTACTGGCGTTGGTTATCAGCGGCTGTTCAGATCAGCCAGAAACGATAAAGATTGGTGCGACTGTCGGTCCCCATGCGCAAGTCGTAGAAGCGGTTGCGAAACAGGCTAAAACCGAAGGAATTCATGTCGAAGTGGTGGAATTTTCGGATTACATCTCTCCGAATGCCGGTCTGGCAGATGGCAGTCTTGATTTAAATAGTTACCAACATCAGCCGTTTCTCGATAACTTTAATCAAAACCATGATAGTGAATTGGTCTCGATTGGGCGTTCCATCCTTATGCGGATGGGGATTTACTCAGACAAAGTACAGCGCGTGGACGATTTACCCCAAGGCGCACAAATTGCGATCCCTAACGATCCGACCAACGCCGGGCGCGCCTTGCTATTACTGCAAGACGCAGGGCTGATCACCTTGGCCGATAACGTTGGCTTTCAAGCGACGCTACAAGATGTTACCGCTAACCCCAAGCAGCTCGATTTTGTCGAAGTAGAAGCGGCACAATTGCCTCGTAGCCTACAAGATGTCGATGCTGCTGCAATTACCATGAACTATGTGATGTCATCAGGGCTTAATCCAAGTGATCAAGGTATTTTCTTAGAATCGAAAGACGCACCGCTCGCGGTGATGGTCGTGGCAGCGCGGGCAGAGGATAAAGATAATCCGACCTATCAGCGTTTGTTGGCGCTATTTCAATCAGAGGCAACACGTGCGTTTCTACAAAAAACCTTTGATGGCACGATCGAACCGGCTTTCTAGTTTTTAAAACCGGCCAGCGATAGCTGGCCATTGATATACATTCTCAATCATTGTTTACCATTCAGGGAGTTATTGCGTTAACATGCCTCTCAGCTTGTGGTTTTAGCATTCGCTAGAGTCACAGTTTCCTCGCTCGCCTAACACACAGAACGCATAGGAATTGAGATGCAATCGGCTACTCGTCCATTTAATTGGTCGCCCGTATTGCTGGCATGCTTAACGGTCAGTATCGGGCAATTCAGCATGGGATTGGTTTTTCCATCATTACCTTGGATCGCTCGTGACTTCAATCTCAGCATGGACGATGTCCAACTGCTTATTTCCGCTTACCTGCTCGGGTTTGGCCCGTCACAATTTATCTATGGCCCCATTTCGGATGCACTCGGACGCCGTCGCGTGCTATTAGCCGGTGTCTTGCTTTCACTGGTTGGGTTAACCGTGATGGTGAGCTTTAGCGCCAGTTTTACCGGGTTGGTGATTGGCCGTTGTATTCAGGGGATGGGCACGGGGTGTTGTGCCGTCCTCTCGCGAGCCTTTACCCGTGACTCGTATTCGGGGGATCAGCTTCCTCAAGCCATGTCATACCTGATCATGGTCGCCTCATTTACGCCCATTGTGGCTCCTGTGATTGGTGGCTTTGTTAACCATAACTTAGGCTGGTTGGCGATCTTTATTTTATTGATGGTTTATACCAGCTTGGTGTGGTGCGTGCTCTTTTTCTTATTTAAAGAGAGTATGCATACGCGATCGCCATTACCTAAGATAAAAGTGATCCTTGGTCGTTATGGCGCACTGTTAAAAACGCCCTACTTTCTTTATTTCGCCAGTATCAGCTGGTTGAACTTCACCTTGGTGATCACCACGGTGTCACTGATGCCATTTTTGATGCAAGAGCGCATCGGTATGACATCGGATCAATATGCCTTGTGGGCGCTCATTCCTACTTGCGGGTTACTGCTGGGCAGCACGCTGGTGTCGCGCATTCGGCCGCGTTTGGGTACTAAGCGTATGCTGCTAATGGCACCGGTGATGCAGCTCATCTCAGCGATATGGCTATGGTTTACCCCCATGGATCCCTTGCTGCTGATGATAGGGCAGTTTTTTATGGTGTTTGGCAACGGGATTGCGCTGCCGTGCTCCCAGTCGCAGGTGATGCAGCCTTACTCTAACCAAGCCGGCACCGTCGCTGCGCTCTCCGGTGGTGGGCAGATGATCATTTCTGCGTTGATGAGTATGGCGCTATTGAGCTTGGGGGTTAGCGAAGCCTGGCACCTTGGTGTGGTGGTTGGCGTCTTTGCGCTGCTCTCCGTTCATAATATCTTCCGTGGCTTCGCAGCACCGAAAGTCAACGTCGCCAATGGCACCATCTGACGGAATACAGAATACAGAAAGAGCCGATGCAAGCGCGATCTGCTCTCTTCTGTACTCCGCAAGCGAAGCGCTCTGTATTCAAAAATCCTGAATATCGCGTAGGTCGGCATAAGCGCCAGCACGATGCCAATCATTATCACGATGTGTGCCGCGCGCCCGTTGCACGGCGCCATCGGACATCGGGGTTAAATTTGGCATCGAACGTGACTAGCACCCGTTGGCAACTTGCACATACCCAGCACTATGCCAAGAGCTTGTGTCACCGACGCCAATGGCACCATCGGCGTTAAAGTACGCGTAGGTCGGAAAAGCGCCAGTGCGATGTGACCCTCGTGACTCGATGTAAGTGGCGCGCCTCCGACATCGGGGTTAAATTTGGCACCGATCGTGACTGACGCCCTATCTACTCTCCAAAAAACTGCGTAATTGCGGTGATCATCCCTTGGGTGAGTTGGTGAAGTTGGTCGTCGCGGATGCAATAGGGTGGCATCACATACACCAGTTTACCGAACGGGCGAACCCAAATGCCTTGGGCGGTCATTAAGGGCTGGATATCAGCCAGATTTACCGGGTCGGTCAGCTCTATCACGCCAATTGCGCCAAGCACACGCACGTCCGCCACACATTCCAATGCGCGAGCAGGCGCCAAGCCAGTTTTCAGCTGCTGCTCGATATGCGCGACCGTTTGCGGCCAGTCACTTTCTAGCAAGGTATCAATGCTGGCGCAGGCCACGGCACAGGCGAGTGGATTACCCATAAAGGTAGGACCGTGCATAAAACAGCCTGCATCACCGCCACAGACAGTATCGGCCACATGGCGGGTGGTGAGCGTGGCGGCCAAGGTCATGTAGCCGCCGGTCAGTGCTTTACCGACGCAGAGTATATCTGGGCTGATCCCCGCATGGTCGCAGGCAAATAGTTTCCCTGTTCGGCCAAATCCGGTGGCAATTTCATCCACAATCAGCAGCACATCAAATTCGTCGCACAAGGCGCGCACTTGACGCAGGTATTCGGGATGATAAAAGCGCATACCACCTGCGCCTTGCACGATGGGCTCTAAGATCACCGCGGCCAGTTGACCGTGATGGGTGGCGAGTGCGTCGCGCATAGGCTGCATGTCGTTAGGGTCCCACTCACCGTCAAAGCGGCTTTGTGGGGAGGGCACAAAATGATGCTGAGGCAGAAACCCTTTGTAGAGTTTGTGCATCGAATTATCAGGATCCGTCACCGACATGGCGGCGAACGTGTCGCCATGATAGCCATGACGCAAGGTCAAAAACTGTGCGCGCGACTCACCGCGCCCCTGCCAATATTGCATCGCCATTTTAAGTGCCACTTCTACTGACACAGAGCCAGAATCGGCCAAAAAGACTTGCGTGAGCGGGGCAGGTGAATGTGCGACTAAGCGCTCACAAAGCGAGACCGCGGGCTGGTGGGTAAGACCGCCAAACATCACATGCGACATTTTATCAATTTGCTGATGCGCCGCAGCGTTTAAAGCAGGGTGGTTGTAGCCGTGAATGGCTGCCCACCATGATGACATGCCATCAATCAGAACAGTGCCATCCTCAAGGTGTAGCTCGGCGCCGCTTGCGTGTGAGACGGGCAAGCAAGGCAAAGGGTCGAGCGTTGAGGTGTAGGGATGCCAGATATGCTCACGGTCAAAATGGGTGTTAATGCTCATAAATAAATCAGATGTAAACCAGTGTGATCTTGTTGTGTTGACAGGTTAACGTCTGTGGGTAGACTAGCCAAGCATTAAAACGACAACAACGGGGAAAACCGCGTGGAAATAAGACACAACTGGACCGCACAGGACGTGCAAGCATTGTTCGATAAACCCTTTATGGATTTGCTGTTTGACGCGCAGCAAGTGCATCGTGAATATCATCCTGCCAATCAAGTGCAAGTCAGCACGCTGTTATCGATCAAAACCGGCGCGTGTCCAGAAGACTGCAAGTATTGTCCGCAAAGTGCGCGGTATCGCACCGATGTTGAAAAAGAACGCCTGATGGAAGTCGAACAGGTGCTAGAAGCGGCACACAAAGCCAAAGCCTCGGGTGCGACGCGTTTTTGCATGGGGGCGGCCTGGAAAAACCCCAAGCAACGCGATATGCCATACCTGCTCGATATGATCCAAGGAGTGAAAAGCCTAGGATTAGAAACCTGTATGACACTGGGCATGTTGGATAGCGAGCAGGCCCAAACCCTCTCTGAAGCGGGCTTAGATTACTACAACCATAATTTAGATACGTCGCCTGAGTTTTACGGCAACATTATTACCACGCGGACCTATCAAGAACGCCTTGATACCTTATCTCACGTGCGAGACGCGGGAATGAAGGTATGTTCCGGCGGCATTATTGGCCTGGGCGAAAGTACCCGCGATCGCGCCGGCTTGCTGATGGAGTTGGCCAATATGCCTGCTCACCCAGAAAGCGTGCCGATCAACATGCTGGTCAAGGTGAAAGGCACGCCGCTTGAGAACGTCGATGACGTCGACCCGTTCGATTTTGTTCGCATTATCGCGGTGGCGCGGATCATGATGCCCAAATCGGCGGTACGGCTGTCTGCCGGACGCGAAGACATGAACGAGCAAATGCAAACCTTGTGCTTTATGGCTGGCGCCAACTCGATATTCTATGGCTGCAAGCTGTTGACCACACCAAACCCTGACGAAGACGCGGATATGCAGCTATTTAAAAAGCTGGGTATTAATCGCGAAGCGGTCAGCCAAAAGCCCGATCAAGTCACTGAGCACGACTTACTTGAGCAAGTGGCCGAGCGAGTGGCATCGCGCCCGCAAGAGGGCGATCTGTTCTACGATGCCAGTGTCTAAGCACGATGACTGATACAAGATCAGCGCTGACCCATCGTTATCAGGACGAACTGGCTGCACGCCAGCAACAAGGCTTATGGCGGCAAAGTGGTGACAATGCCGTCGCCGAGTCATGGCGCAACTTTGCCGGTAATGATTACTTAGGCCTCGCGCAGGAGCCGCGGCTGGTGAAAAAGGCGCAGCAGCATCTTGAACGTTGGGGCTTGGGCGCGACGGCGTCGCCGGTGGTGTCTGGTTTTACCGCCGCGCATCAATCCCTTTGTGATCAGCTGTGTGACTGGCTGGGTTACCCGCAAGCGATATTGTTTAACAGTGGTTTTGCCGCCAATCAGGCGTTGCTGTTTACGCTGTTAGCTAAAGACGATGTCTTGTTTCAAGACAAACTCAACCATGCCTCCTTGATTGAGGCCGGCGTATTGAGCCCTGCCACACAGCGTCGTTTTCGTCATAACGACATGGCACACCTTCGCCAACTGCTCGCAAAGCAAACCCAGACTTCCGCATCGCTGATTGTCTCGGAAGGGGTATTTAGCATGGATGGTGATGTGTCGCCAACCGAGAGTCTTGCCGCGATTGCCAATCAATCGGGCGCGCTCTGGGCGCTGGATGATGCGCATGGGATTGGCGTGTTAGGGCAAGAAGGCGAGGGCAGTATCAGTCGTGGCGCGCGGCCGGATATTTTAATCGTGACGTTTGGAAAAGCCCTGGGCGTCGCAGGGGCGGCAGTGCTGGCTTCTCCCACCATCATTGACTATTTACGCCAGTTCGCTCGCCATTATGTGTACTCGACGGCTATGCCACCCGCGCAAGCGGCACTCATTGAAGATGCGATTAGGCTGGCACGAAAAGAGCACTGGCGGCGAGAAATACTCAGCGCCCATGCCGAACAGCTAGCGCAAGGCCTCCAGGACTGGTTAGAAACCGACTCTGCTTTCGAACCGCATTCCTTCAGTACTCATTCTTTAGATAAGCAGCCCTTCCCGCAACTGCTTGCAACGCCTAGCCCGGTCAAGCCGCTGATTATCGGCGATTTGGCAGCATTACAGCAGGTGAATCACGCTCTGATGAAGGCCCATATCCGAGTAGGAGCGATTCGGCCACCGACTGTGCCTGCTAACACCGCACGTCTGCGGATCAGCCTGTCTGCGCAGCATCAAAAAACAGATATCATCGCATTGATTGAGGCGCTTAAGCCGGTATTAGCGAGCGACAAAGCGTGTGGGGTGACAGCATGACCGTCGTCGATAAACAAGCGATTGCTCGCGCGTTTGGCCGAGCCGCGCCCCATTATGATGACAGCGCGACGCTGCAGCGCCGTGTCGGCCAGCGGTTGATGGCATTGGCTGAGTCAGAGCAAAAGGCTGTCCGACATGGTACCGTCTTAGATGTCGGCTGTGGCACCGGCTATTTCACCCAGCAGTGGATGACTCACGCTAAAACAGTGATTGGACTGGATCTCAGCGCTCCTATGCTTGCGACGGCAAAAGCGCGCTGCGGCGATGTCATGCTAGGCATACAAGCTGATGCGGAGCATTTGCCGCTGGCCGATAACAGTGTCGATCTGGCATTTAGCTCGCTAGCATTGCAATGGTGTGACGATTTGCACGTGCCATTGGCGGAGCTGCGTCGGGTCGTCAAACCCGGCGGGAAAATTCTTGTTTCGACACTGCTCACCGGATCCTTGTGTGAACTCGACAGCGCGTGGCAACAAGCATGCGGCACGTCACGAGTGAACCGCTTTATCTCTTTATCAGGGTTACAGCAGGCGACCCAACGCGCCGGGCTGATGCACGCAACCGTGTTGCAAGAAAGCGAACAGCTGACCTTTGCCAATGCCCATGCGGTGATGAAAAGCTTAAAAGGCATTGGTGCCACCTATCGCCCGCAAGGGGCGGGGCAGCAAGGGCTGGCGACAAGAACGCAGTTTAGCGCGGTGGAGAAGGCGTATCAGCGTTTTGCGCTCGCCGCCAACACCTTACCGGCGACCTATCAAATTGGCTACATAGTGATTCACCATCATGCATGACAGTTACTTTATTACCGGCACCGATACCGAAGTGGGAAAAACCTATACCACGGCGGCGCTGTTGCACGCTTTTATCGCAAAGGGCTATCAAGCGGTGGGCTACAAGCCTGTCGCCGCTGGTGCTGATTTAGCGCCTGATCACCAACTAAATAGTGACGCTGTCACTTTGCAGCGCGCCAGTGCGATCGCATTGCCGTATGCCGCGATCAACCCAGTGTTGTTAGAAATGCCATGTTCGCCGCATTGGGCGGCCGCGTTAGCCAATACGCCCATTGATACCCAGATACTAAGCGATGGGTTAGCACATTTAAAACAGCAGGCTCGCCCGATATTGGTAGAAGGTGCCGGCGGCTGGCAAGTGCCACTGAGTGAGACGGAAACGCTGGCCGATTGGGTAGTTACCCATCAGCTGCCAGTGATCATGGTGGTGGGGATTAAACTTGGCTGTTTAAACCATGCTTTGCTCACTGCAGAGGCCATTCGTGCCCGCGGGCTTGAATTAGCCGGATGGGTCGCAAACACGGTTGATCCTAAGGCCCAGCACAGTGACGAGATGGTGCGCTATTTAAACGCCCATTTAGATGCGCCTTGTCTCGGGCACTTGCCGTTTGCTGCCGATGCTTCGCCAACACAATGCGCGAGTCACTTAGATGTTTCGCGGTTGTAAACAATTTATGGAAATGTAGCGATCAAAAAAGCCAGCGCTATGCTGGCTTTGTCTATTCAGTCGCTGATGTAGATAGACAGTTACTTTTGGTCGCCTCGCACGCCCATTAAGCTTTGCTGTATCTCTGCCATTTGACGTGCCGCCGACGCGTCATCTGACGCTAATCCAAGCTCTGAACAGGCTTCATCAAAGCTCATGCCGAGATGACAGGTTAAGATGTCGATCGCGACGCGGTAATTTTCTTGCTCTGCCATGGTCTCACTCCATTGATAACGCGTTGCAAGGATGAAGTATGCAACAGTTTGTGATTTATACTGTCTGATGAGGGTGTCTGCGCGTTGCGAAACAGCCTCGTGAGTATCGTAGTTTTAAACAGCTGGGTATAAATTAGCCTGACTCGAGCGCGAAGACAACTCGACCAAAGTCTATAGTCGTGGCTTTTTGTCTTTTTTATTGGCTTTTTCTGTATTGTTTATTTTTAAATAAATGAAAAATAAGACAAATATATAGCTTGGCGAGAAGTCACATTTTGTTTAGATTAGATGGGAATAACGTGCCACACTAACTGGTCGGAGCTTGATGACGACATCACTTTATTGGTAACAAAATGCATCAAAGGATTGTTTTTATCTTGAATGCCCATACTATTTTCATCAATACAGCTTTCACCAATACAATTTTTACTAATACAACGTCCACCAATACAATTTTTACCAATACAACAAGCAAGCGCTGAACACTGGGTTTAAGCGACGGAGAGACATAATGAAACGCATAGGATTATTTCTTGCTACCAACTTTGCGGTACTGATTGTATTTAGCATTGTGCTAAATATTATTTATGCCGTGACTGGCATGCAGCCGGGGAGCTTGTCCGGACTGCTAGTGCTGGCGGCCGTCTTCGGTTTTGGTGGTTCGATCATTTCGCTACTGATGTCTAAATCGATGGCGCTTCGTTCTGTCGGCGCGCAAGTGATTGAGCATCCACGTAACGAAACCGAGCACTGGCTAATGAACACCGTGAGCCAACAAGCACAACGTGCTGGGATTGGCATGCCAACGGTCGCGATTTATAACTCACCCGACATCAACGCCTTTGCCACCGGTGCTAAGCGTAACGATTCTGTCGTGGCGGTCTCGACCGGGTTAATGCAAAACATGACCCGCGATGAAGCCGAAGCGGTACTGGCGCATGAAATCAGTCACATTGCTAATGGTGACATGATCACCATGACCTTAATGCAAGGCGTCGTGAACACCTTCGTGATCTTTATTTCACGTGTGATCGCAGGGGCAGTCAGTGGCATGAATAGTGACGAAGAAGGCGAAGGCGGCGGCAACTGGATGATGTATTTCCTGATCTCTTCCGTGTTGGAAATCGTCTTTGGTATTCTGGCCAGCATCCTCACCATGTGGTTTAGCCGTCATCGTGAATTCCGTGCCGATGCCGGATCTGCGCAGCTGGTGGGCAAACAGAAAATGATTGCAGCACTTGAGCGCTTAAAAGTGAGCCAAGAGCCAAAGCTAGAAGGATCGATGATGGCGTTCGGTATCAACGGCAAGAAAACACTGAGCGAGTTGTTTATGACGCACCCGCCGCTAGAAAAACGCATTGATGCCTTGCGTCGTGGTGATCACTTATAACGGGCGCTTTTTCATGCTCGACCACAGCCAGCATCAAATCATGCTGGCAAATGATAAGTACCAAGTTTAAGCGGCCTGCGGGTCGCTTTTGGTTTGTGCACGACGCCATTTGATCACATCACTGGCTAACACAGCGCCAAGCACGATCAACGCCATCGCCGCCAGCGTGAGTATGCTAACCGTTTCACCGAAAACCGGTATGGCCATTAACGCGGCCACCACAGGCGTAAATGCCCCCATCGCGGCACTCATTTCAGCTCCTAACCGGCGAATGGCAAAGGCGTAGCTGTAGTTGGCAATAATCCCCACGCCCAAGCCTTGAGCAAGAATGTGATAACCAAGTTCATCGAATGGCGCTTGGAGTAGGTTAAACGAAATAAGCCCACTCAATGCGCCCACCGGCAGCAATAATACAGCCGATATCGCTAATACCGCACCGGCTTCCGCAGCACTTAATCCTGTCACGCGTACGCCAATGGTGAACCAGGCCCAACTGATACTGGCTGCGAGCAAAATCAGATGGCCTTGGGTGACAGGCCAAGGTGAAAAGAACAAGGAGTGCCATAAAAATGCGCCAATACCGAGCACAATCAGACTAATGCCTAATCGTCGTCCCATGGAGAGCGATTCGCCATAAACAGTCCAAGCAATGGTGGAAACAAACAGCGGTAAGATCCCAGGTATTAATGAGGCTCCGTCAGCCACAGGCGCAAACTGCATCCCCGTGGCAGCCAGCAGATAAAACGGTAATCCTGCGCCAAATGCAATCGCAAACAGATAACGTTTGGGGGTAGTGACAATATGGCGTACTCGATGACGACTCAACCAACCAAATAACAACGCGGCGGGTAAGAAGCGCAATAAGGCAATATCGCCACTGGTCAATACCGATAGGCTGGCCTGACGCAATGAAATAAATAAGCTTGCCCAGATGGTCACGGTCAAGCCCATGGCAAGCATGCCCAATAAACGTTGTGAAGGTGCAGGCATCATTAATCACTTCCTTGTCGATTCGTTATTTAAGTGTGACAGCGTCAAAGAAGAGATTGGTGGCAAAATAAAGGATGATTTAAGCCAGGATTAGCGATTATCATCTTTTTATGGCTATAAATTAATAAAAACCATCAAGGAGGCGGTTTGGACAATAAAGACAAAGCGATTCTTGCGTTATTGCAGGATGATGCGCGCCGTACTGTTGCCGAGATAGCCGATGCGGTTGGGCTCTCGTTTTCGCCGTGCGCAAGACGGATTAAAAAGCTTGAGGCTGATGGGATCATTGCCTCATACCAGGTCACACTCAACCGCCAGCGGATTGGGCTAAACATGACATTTTTTGTCAATGTCAGCCTGAGTAACCACCGAGAAGAGGCAATTGTTACCTTTGAGCATGCGCTAGTGGAAATGGATGAAGTGATTAACGGCCATGTGATATCGGGCACGTATGATTATTTACTGGAAGTAGTCAGTCGCGATCTGCCGCACTACGAAGCCTTTATGCGTCAGCTGCAAACGCTCGCCATGGTGAAAGACATCAATACCAATGTGGCGATCCGCGCGGTAAAACAAGGCGCAGCACTCAAGGTATAGCGCAGCGCTCAAGGCATAGCGCAGCGCTTAAAGTCTAGCGCTGCGCCAGAATCACACGATGGAAAAACGGCGATAAACCGATAGTGCGTGATTAGCTAAGGTGCTGGTTGACCCAGTCGCTGAACGCATTTTGTGGCAAAGCACCATTTAAGACATCAACCCGTTCGCCATTTTTAAACACCATCAGGGTCGGAATGCTACGAATGCGATATTGCGCCGCGAGGGCTTGTTGGGCCTCGGTATCAATTTTCACAAAACGGGCACGACCTGATTCCTGCTCTGCCACTGCTTCAAAAGCGGGTGCAAAGCTTTGACAGGGGCCGCACCAGGTAGCCCAGAAATCGACGACAACCGGCTTGTCGCTATTTAATAAAGCGGCAAAGTTATCTGTAGTGCCTTCGATAGGCTTGCCATCGAGCAGTGCCGATTGACACTTACCACAGTTAGGTGCGTCATTAATGCGCGCTTCAGGAATACGGTTGGTTGCTTGGCAGTGGGGGCAGCGCGAGGTAAGAGTTGTCATTGTGCGTCCTCGTTGAATGATTTACCCCTAATGTAAGCGCCTTTGTGTGATAGCCCAAGTTGAAATAATCAATCACTTAAATAGAAAAAGCCGATGACAGTGTCACCGGCTCGTTTTCTTTTGCCTTACCGCTTGCTAGCTAGCCTTGTTAAAGGCCATCAACCACGCCAAGGATTGCGCTGAGCATGTCTCGGCCAAATGCTTGGCTGCGCGCGGGTGACCAGCCAAAGTCAGGATCGGGGTGATTGTTATGATCTTTAAACGGCATTTCGACCGTGTACGACAAACACTTAAAGCGCTCACCAATCCAATTTGAGCCAACGGTTAAGTTCGCTTTGCCTGGTGCATCTTTTTCATAGCCGTGCTCGTCTTGAAACTCCGGCGTCACGGTAAGCAGCGTACGCTTAAATCTGTCTTCCAAGTCCGCCATGCGCGCATCATAAGAGGGGATGCCTTCACAGCCGGCGACAAAGTTATATGGGATGGCCTCGTCACCGTGGATATCCAAACACATTTTTACCCCAGTTTGCTCCATATGGGCACGAACATGATACACCTCGGGGCTGCGTTCAAGGGTGGGCGACTGCCACTCGCGGTTCAAGTTTGCGCCCACCGCATTAGTGCGTAGGTGGCCGCGCACACTGCCGTCGGGATTCATGTTCGGCACCACATAAAAATCAGCTTTTTCTAGTAATGCCTGTGCAGTGGTATCGGTGTCGTCAAGCAATCGGTCGAGTAAACCTTCCATAAACCACTCGGCCATGCTTTCGCCGGGATGCTGGCGCGCAATTAGCCAAATGGGCGTTTTTGGTTGAGCAGACTCGCTTAAATCCGCGCGGATTTTCAACAAACTTATATCACGACCATCCAAGGTTTGTCCTAGCGTTTCGAGCTGGCACTGTGGATAGGTCTGCGCCTGGTGAATGAGATCCAAATGGCGTTCATAGCTATAAGGCGCGAAGTAGGCAAAGTACATCGAACCATGTTGCGGCGTGACCTTAATCGTTAAGGTGTCGCCATCAAACTCGGTTGGCACGCGGAACCAGGTATCGCGGTCATATGAGGCAACGGCTTGGTAATCTTTCCAGCCTTCAGGATAGGCCGACCCAGCGAGCTGTTGAATGTGGAGTGTATGAGCCTGATCCACGTCCGCTTCTAAGCGAAAATGGAACCACTGATAAAATTCAGATTGATTGTCATGATGAATGGCAAGCTGGATATTATTGATGTCGCTATCATTCAGAACGCGAATATTCCCGCTATCGAACTGACTAAAAATACGCATAGAGCATCCTTTTTCTGTTGAAGGGCCAGCTGTGTTTGCGCCGGAAGGATAAGCCTTATTATTATTTTCGCTTCGTCTGTTGCCTATTTGAGCAGACATTGGGCGTTTACAGGCTTATGCTGATTAATCTCAGTGATTATCTTGCCGTGCCAAAGGTGAGCTGGCAAGGTGCTATCAAGATTCAAGCGAACTCTCCAGCCTTTTGACACAAAAAAGGAGCCATTATGCAGCTTCACGATCAGGCACTACTCAAATCTCAAGCCTTAATCAATGGCCAATGGGTTGATGCCAATCATCAAACCACACGTTCAGTCACGAACCCTGCTAACGGTGAGTGCTTGGCAACGGTGCCCAATATGGGGGCGGAGGAAACACGTCGCGCGATTGATGCTGCCGACGCCGCCTTGCCCGAGTGGCGAGCACTTACCGCCAAAGCTCGAGCTGAGATCCTCTATCGCTGGTATGAGCTCATGCTCGAGCATACCGAGGACTTAGCCGCGATCATGACCGCCGAGCAGGGCAAACCGCTGAAAGAATCTGCCGGTGAGATCCAATACGCCGCGTCGTTTTTGCAATGGTTTGCTGAAGAAGCCAAACGTGTGAATGGCGCAACTATTCCTGCCGAGCAGGCCGATAAACGCATCTCCGTGATCAAGCAGCCCATAGGTGTGACAGCAGCCATCACGCCTTGGAATTTCCCCGCCGCCATGATCACCCGTAAAGCAGCGGCCGCGCTTGCTGCCGGTTGTACCATGGTGGTCAAACCGGCCAGCGACACCCCTTTATCAGCGTTGGCGTTGGGTGAATTAGCGCAGCGTGCCGGCGTACCTGCTGGCGTGCTAAGCATTATCACCGGGACGGCGGGTCCGATTGCAGATACCTTATGTGCCGATGAACGTGTGCGTAAACTCTCCTTTACCGGCTCGACCGACATTGGCGCGCAGCTAATGGAAAAATGTGCGCCAAGCATTAAAAAGCTGTCGTTGGAGCTTGGCGGTAACGCCCCATTCATCGTCTTTGATGACGCCGATATTGATACTGCCGTAGAAGGGGCGATTGCCGCTAAATTCCGCAACGCGGGACAAACATGCGTGTGCGTGAATCGCATTTACGTACAATCGCGTATTTATGACGCATTTGCTGAAAAATTCACCCAGGCAGTGAGCCAATTACGCGTTGGGCAGGGTACTGACAGCAACGTTGACATTGGTCCGTTGATTAATCGTGGTGCCATCGACAAAGTAAAAGCACACCTGGACGATGCCCAGCAACACGGTGGTGAGATTTTATTGGGGGGTGACTGCCCCGATTTAGGCGACAACTTCATCCAACCGGCGGTGATTAAACACGCGACCTCGGCGATGCGGATTGCGAAAGAAGAGACCTTTGGTCCTGTCGCACCGCTGTTCGCTTTCGACGATGAAGCGGAAGCCATCGCCATGGCCAACGATACCGAATTTGGCTTAGCGTCGTATTTTTATGCCCGTGACATCAGCCGTGTACACCGCGTTGCCGAGGCGTTGGAATATGGCATGGTGGGGATTAATACCGGTTTGATCTCAACGGCGGTAGCACCGTTCGGAGGGGTCAAACAATCTGGGTTAGGACGCGAAGGATCGCAATGGGGCTTGGATGAATACCTCGAAATGAAGTACCTATGTTTGGCGCTGTAACCATGTGCTGGCATAACGACACACGGAAAGCGTGTACATCTGGTGTGGAAAATTACTGACACATCATCAACACGCTACCTGGGTTATAGCCGCGAGACTGGTGAGATTGTCGCCGTATTGGCGACGATCTCGTCACTTGGATTGTTTTTTATCAGCTTAATGTATGAATATTTGTGATTCGGCACATCTGCTCTGTTGTTGCCTTTTCATCCGTGGTAAAACTTAAGAGATGCGTAAGACAAGTCCAACCGTTGCGTTCACGCAGCATGTTGGCGAACCAAACCAAGTGGAGATACAAGTTTGATCAATGTTTTTCTTGTAGATGATCACGAGCTGGTTCGCACAGGGATTCGGCGTCTTTTAGAAGACGTTCGTGGCATAAAAGTGGTAGGGGAAGCCGACAGCGGTGAAGCCGCACTCAAGTGGTGCCGGCAAAATCACGCCGATATTGTCCTGATGGACATGAATATGCCAGGTATCGGCGGGTTAGAGGCCACACGTAAGTTGCTTCGCTACTCGCCAGACGCCAAAATTATTGTGCTCACAATTCACACTGAAAATCCGTTCCCAACCAAGGTGATGCAAGCCGGTGCGGCAGGGTATCTCACCAAGGGCGCAGGGGCTGATGAAGTAGTGAATGCGATCCGCATGGTGAACAGTGGCCAACGCTACATTTCACCTGATATTGCCCAGCAAATGGCGCTGAGTCAGTTTTCTACCTCTTCTGATAATCCTTTCAAAGAGCTGTCAGAGCGCGAACTGCAGATCATGTTAATGATCACCAAAGGGCAAAAAGTGACCGATATTTCAGAGCAGTTAAACCTCAGTCCAAAGACGGTGAACAGTTATCGCTATCGCTTATTTAGCAAGCTAGATATCAATGGTGATGTGGAGCTAACCCACCTTGCTATTCGTCACGGCATGTTAGATACCGAAAGCCTTTAAAGCGAAGTTAAGCAGTACGAGATCGCGCAGTGCCAAACACCTTTGATGCCAAGAGTTTTCTTAAAACCGTGCCTCACCAGCCAGGCGTTTATCGAATGATGAACGCCACCGGTGAGATCATTTATGTGGGTAAAGCGAAAGATCTCAGCAAGCGATTAGCCAGTTACTTCCGGCTTCAGGTGTCGAGTGAGAAAACCAAAGCACTCGTCCGTCACATTGCTGATGTGGAAGTCACCGTCACCCACACTGAAACCGAAGCGTTAATTCTTGAGCACAACCTGATCAAGCAGCATCGTCCAAAATACAACGTCTTGCTGCGTGATGATAAAACCTACCCGTACATTTACCTCAGTGGCCATGAGCACCCACGGCTGGCGATCCATCGTGGCGCGAAAAAGAAAAAGGGCGAATATTTTGGCCCGTTTCCCGATGCCAACGCGGTGCGTAAAAGCCTGCACTTATTGCAGAAAATCTTTCCTGTTCGCCAGTGTGAAGACTCGGTGTATGCCAACCGCAGCCGTCCGTGTTTAATGTATCAAATTGGCCGCTGTGCCGGGCCGTGTGTGTCTGGGCTGATCAGTGATGAAGAGTATGCCGAGCAAGTTAATTTTGCCCGCATGTTTTTACAAGGCAAAGATCGCGAAGTGATCGATAGCTTGGTCGCCAAGATGGAAACTGCCAGCCAACAGCTGCAGTTTGAAAAGGCCGCCGAGTACCGCGATCAAATTCAAGCGTTGCGGCGCGTGCAAGAGCAGCAATTTGTCTCGCAAGACAGTGACGATGATCTGGATGTGATTGGCTTTGCAGTCGAAAATGGTGTCGCCTGTATCCATGTGCTCTTTTTGCGCCAAGGCAAAGTGCTGGGCAGCCGCAGCCATTTCCCCAAGATGCCTGCCGAGACCGAGCCAGGTGAAGTGGTTTCAAGCTTTGTCAGCCAGTTTTATTTGGCGCAAGCAGAAGGGCGCACCATTCCAAGCCATATTCTGATTTCAGACGATATTGGCGATGATCTTGGCTGGCTATCGACGACCCTGAGTGAAATCGCCGGGCGTAACGTCCAGCTACAAAGTCGACCAAGGGGCGCTAGAGCGCGATTCTTAAAGTTGGCCAACACCAATGCGCGCACCGCCTTGACCAGTAAAATCAATCATCGGATGACCATCCAACACCGTTATCAGGCGCTACAACAAACCTTGGGCTTGGAGCCGGTTAAACGGATGGAGTGTTTTGATATTAGCCACACCATGGGAGAAAAAACGGTCGCCTCTTGTGTGGTGTTCAATCAAGATGGCCCCCTGAAAAAAGAGTACCGCCGTTATAATATTGAAGGGATCACCGGCGGTGATGATTATGCGGCGATGGCGCAAGTGCTGACGCGTCGGTATAGTAAGCAAGTTGAACCGGAAAAAATCCCCGACATTATCGTGATTGACGGCGGCAAAGGGCAGCTTAATCGCGCCTGGGAAGTGCTTGAGCCCCTAATCGCCGACTGGCCGATTAACCCGCTGATATTAGGCGTGGCAAAAGGCACCAGCCGTCGACCTGGGCTAGAAACCTTAATTAAGATCTCAGGCGAAGAATTTTCGCTGCCGTCCGACTCGCCAGCCTTGCACCTGATTCAACATATTCGTGACGAAAGCCACGACCATGCGATTGCCGGACACCGCGCCGCGCGAGGCAAAGCACGCAAACAGAGTGTACTCACACAAATCGACGGGATTGGCCCGAAACGCCGCCAAGCACTACTCAAATACCTCGGCGGGCTCCAAGAGCTGAAAAACGCCAGTGTCGAAGAAATCGCCAAAGTGCCAGGCATCAGTGCAACATTGGCAGAGAAAATTCATTCCTCATTGCAAGGTTAGCGGCAATGGGGCACCATAACCTAGTTACTCCTAAAATAAAAAGCTGAGCATGCGTCTAAATATACCTACCATTCTGACCTTTTTGCGCATTGCGCTGATCCCGGTCTTTGTTGTTGCTTATTATCTTCCCTACGCGTGGGCGCCGTTTGTGGCGGCACTGATTTTTATTATTGCGGGGGCGACGGATTGGTTAGATGGCTATTTAGCACGCCGTTTAAAACAATCGACTCGATTTGGCGCATTTCTCGATCCCGTTGCCGATAAAGTGATGGTGGCGATTGCCATGGTGTTGATTGTCGAGCACTATGCGTCTATTTGGGTCACGATTCCCGCTGCCACCATGATTGCGCGCGAAGTGATTATTTCTGCATTGCGAGAGTGGATGGCCGAAATTGGCAAACGTGCCAGTGTTGCGGTGTCTTGGGTAGGTAAATTTAAAACCGGCTCGCAAATGTTCGCACTGACCATGCTGTTGTGGCATGGCGCCCCTTGGATTGAGTGGTTAGGGTATATTGCTTTGTATGTCGCAGCAGGCCTAACGTACTGGTCGATGTATCAATATATGATGGCAGCCAAAGACGATTTGCTGGCCGATCCTGATGGCGACTAAGCCCTAACGACCCATATCGCCAACGCACCAGCGACAAAAACGCGCGACAGCGCGCAACAAAAAACGCAGCCCCGTTAAGGCTGCGTTTTGTCGTTTAGCGCTTAGGAATAGTCAACACAAATGCCGCGCCTTGTAATACCGAGTCCGTGACGTGGATATTACCATCGTAACTAGCGATAATTTCATCGCACACGGCCAAGCCAATTCCGGTGCCCGGGTTCAGTTGATCGGCGCGCACGCCGCGTTGAAATATGCTCTCTCGATAGCACTCCGGCACCCCAGGGCCGTCATCTTCAATGATAAGCTGAAACACCTCGCCTTGATCCTCTACGCGCACTTTCACTTGCTCAAGGCAGAATCGATAGGCATTTTCTAACAAGTTACCGAGTAACTCCATCAAATCACTGTGGTGTATCGGCAAAGAGGCGTGTTGATCAAATGCGCGGATCACTTTAACCGGTTTATCGCGATACGCTTTATCTAACATCCCGGCCAAGCTATCGATAGGCGCAGACAGTGGGCTATCTTCGCGTTTTAACCCACATTGCCCCACCAACGCACGTTTTAGTTGATACTGCACCATGTCATCCATTTGGCTGACTTGCTCTAGGATCCGTTTGTTCAGTGCTTCACGCGATAAGCGATTGTCGTCTAACAAGGCGTTGGTGGCCGACAAGCGCGTTTTTAAACTGTGAGCCAAATCATCCATCGCGTGACGATAGCGCGTTTTTTGCTTCTCGCGTTGGGTGATCATCCGGTTAAGCGCTTGGGTAACATCTTGCAGCTCATCAGGATAATCATCGTCCAAGGTTTTTTGCCGTGATTCGGTAATCGCAATCAGCTCTCGTGCCAATCGGCGCAGCGGAGAAAAACTCCAATGGCAGGCGGCGATTACCATGGCAGAGGCCGAAAGAAACAGCAAACTGATATAAAACCAGGTCTCTGTCTCTAAATCAGCTAACTGTTGTTTTTGCGTATCCACGTTACGCAGCACAAACAGCCGGTTATCACTGTCGCCAGGTTGCTTATCGGAAGACAGCCGTTGAGCAACCACGTTAAAGCCCGCAATAGACAGGTACTGCGGTTTTTTGGTCAGATCAGGCAACAGCGCGCAAATATCGTCGATATCAAAGGCGCGAACATCGCGGGAGGTCCAAAGCGTATGTTTATCTCGCGTACAAAGAACGGACATATAGTCGCTGCTAGAGGGATCCAGCGATTGGATCCACGCCGTGAGCTCATCGGCGCGAATCAATCCATCTTTACTCAGTTGCGCCATGACCATGGGAACTTGTGAGGCCAGATCGCGAGAATAAGCGGCCATCGAGCTTTGTTGATAGAGCTTATTAATTAAAGCGGCTAGGGCGATAGAAAAAACCAGTATTATACCGATAGACGTCGCAAGCACTCGAGTGCGCAATCTTGGTCGACAACGACACAAGGTAAATTGGCCTAGTTTCATGATTCACTCAGCTTGAATTTCAAAAAGATACCCTTGACCTCGCACGGTCGAGATCGGGTTGCTATGGCCGCTTTGGAGCAGCTTTTTGCGCAGGCGACTGATCATCACTTCAATGGTGTTCGGATCGCCATCTTGATCGTGATAAAGCACATCGAGCAAGCGCTGCTTGGAAATCACCTCACGGCTATGACGCATCAAATACTCAAACAAATCATACTCAAACGCGGTTAACTCAAGTGGCTGGCCGTTCACCGTCACCGCTTTGGCTAACAAATCGAGCTCAATGTCACCGGCGGTAATCGTGGGTTTGACAAAGCCAGCACTTCGGCGCACCAAGGCATTGAGGCGGGCAACCAGCTCCGGCTTTTGAAACGGCTTAACCAAGTAATCATCAGCGCCAGCATCTAGACCCGTGACTTTGTCTTGCCAGTTCGCCCGTGCGGTCAACACCAAAATAGGCAGGCGCAAGCCTTTGGCACGAATGTCCCGAATCAAGCTAATCCCATCTTGATCGGGTAGGCCCAAATCAACAACGGCAATATCGTTGGGGTATTGATCGGCAAAATACAGCCCCTCGCTCGCCGTCTTGGCACAGCGAACATGGTGCCCAAGCTCGGTGAGCTCAGTGTTTAGGTGATGACTTAAAATCGAATCATCTTCAATAATCAATACCTGCATAAAAGCCTCTTTAAAACAAAAAAGCGCCCATGGTTGGACGCATTGATTATAAGTTTTGTTGGCTGAATTGTGCCTGACGTGACGTCGTTCTCTTCGACGGCTTACACCAAAATAATCATTAAGGTGCCGGCGAGTGTCAGGATCACGTTGGCAATCGCATAGGTGCCCGCGTAGCCCAGTGCTGGAATGGTACTGCGCGCGTGCTCATTGATCATATCCATCGCCGGGGCACAGGTGCGTGCGCCAATAATCGCACCAAACAATAAGGCGCGGTTCATTTTAAGCACATAGGCCCCCACCAGATAAGCAATAATCACGGGGATCACGCTAATCACAATGCTGGCCAAAATCACCGAAAAGCCCATATCCGCGATGTAGTCAAATAGCCGGCTACCGGCACTTAAACCAATCCCGGCCATAAAGGTCATCAGGCCTAAATCTTTGACCATATTCAGCGCCCCTTGTGGCACATAGCCGAAGGTAGGGTGGTTGGCGCGTAAAAAGCCAAGGCTGATCCCTGCCAGCAGCAAGCCGGCGGCATTACCCAGCCCAAAGGTCACTTGGCCAAAAGTGAGGGTGATCATCCCCAACCCAAGCCCCAGAATAAAGAAGCAACAAAACGCGAGCAAATCCGACATCTGGCTATGAATCGAGATAAAACCAATCCGATCCGCCAGCCCTTTTACGCGGCTTTTCTCGCCACTGATTTGCAACACATCGCCTTTATTCAGAATAATGCCTTGGTCCATCGGCATCTCGACTTGCGCGCGTACCACGCGGTTTAAAAAGCAGCCATATTCCGACAAGCTAAGATCGGACAGCTTCTTTTGCGCCACACTGTCGTTTTTCACCACGATTTCTTCTTCGACGATGCGCAAATCAAGCAAGTCACGATCAAACACTTCTTTACCGTTTCTAAAACTGGGGTCAAGGCGCGCATGGCTGTCTGGGTAGCCTACTAAGGCAATCTCGTCCCCTTGCTGCAAAATGGCATCGCCATCGGGGTTAGCCAAAATGCCGTTACGGCGAATCCGCTCGATATAACAGCCGGTTTGGCGATAAATACCCAGCTCACGCAGATTACGGCCATCAATCCAATCAATCAGCTCTGGGCCAACCCGATAGGCGCGAATAATAGGCAGATACACTTTACGCTGTGACTCACTGCCTAACCCGCGCTCAATCGCAATTTGCTGAGCAGAGTGCTCCAGGTTATGGCGTTGCAGCTTAGGCATTAACTTGGCAAGCACAATCAAACTCACCAAACCGGTAAGGTAGGCCATGGCATAGCCGACACTGAGGTTATCGATCATCATCCCCAGCTGCTCGCCATCGGTGCCGGTTAAGCCAGAGTTAAGCGCATCTTTCGCGCCCACGAGCACCGGAGTAGCGGTGAGTGCGCCTGCCATCATGCCAGTGGCAATGCTGGTATCCAGCCCCAACTGATCTTGAAAAAACAACGTCAACCCAATGGCGCTTAACAACACGGTGAGCGCGAGCAATAGGTAAGATTTTCCGTCACGGAAAAACACGCCAAAAAAGTTCGGCCCTGCCTCGATACCGACACAGTAGATAAACAACATAAAGCCGATGCTGAGTGCGTCGGGCGAAAAGGTAAACCCGGCATTACCAAAAATGATTGCGGTGAACAACACGCCGATGGATCCACCGAGTTGCACACTACCAATTTTGATCTTTCCGACGGCCAGGCCGAGCGCGAGCACCACAAAAAGGAGTAAAATATCGTTTTGAAGCAGGAGGTTATTGACGTCTATATTCACAGCACAAATGTCCGACAGCGCGTGCAGAGGGTTAATGTGGTGAAAATTATACCAACCTTAATCACATTTTGTTGGACAAATTTAGTGAAATACACAGAAAAGTTGGGTAAAAAAAGACCGCTTGGCTGATTTTTTCAACGTAAACAACAAAAAGCCCCATCGACTGATTTTTAAGGCGCCCCTATACAAGCCCCTAGACTCAAGCCAACGTCCCCTTACCAGACCCACAGAATAAGCGCTCGCTAACATTTTGGACATTAGGACATGAAAAGCTAACAAGGTATTTGATAGGCTACTGCCACAATCGACATTTTTAAGGCCTGTTGGATGCCGCAAACCGGCGGGCGGTAGCGTGGAGAAATACTGGATAGATAACCAGCTTATCGCCTCGAGCACCGCAATGGCATGCACGTTTTGTCATCATGCATTCACGCTTTCTCAGTACAAGAAACTATAAATACAATATAATCAATGCATTATA
>NZ_MUFI01000041.1:0-33485 GCF_001996265.1 Salinivibrio sp. MA440 | reverse complement strand
GTATATATATACAGGTATTTTAATGATGAAAACGCTCGAACAATTAGCCCAACAACACGGTCTATGGCGTGCTAGTCAGCGTCCGCTAATGGCTGAGTTACCCGATAAGCAAGCGACCGGTTATGCCGCGTTTGATCAGCGTCTGGGTGGGATCCCTACGCCAGGGGTTACGGATATCATCAGTGATTTTGGCGTTGGTGAGCTGCGGTTAGTATTGCCTGCGCTGTATCGCGCCACCGGTAAAGAGATCGCCTGGATCCGTCCTCCGGTCGGCATTAATGCGGCAATGTTGCATCAGCAAGGTTATCCAACAGAAAACACCTTGCTAGTGTATCCTGACAGCGATCAACATGCGCTGTGGGCAGCCGAGCAAGCGGCGCGCAGTGGTGCGTGTCAGGCGGTAGTGTTATGGCCATCTTCGATCACGATTGGGCAAGTAAAACGCTTAAAACTGGCGGGCGAACATGGTCAATGTGCGGTGGTGTTGTTGCGCCGTCAGCAGACGTACTCGTTGAGCTTGCCGGTTGATTTAAGTGTGGCGCTGGCCCCTTCCGCGTGTGGCGTGACAGTCACGGTGCGCTATTGTCGCGGCCAATGGCCACCGGCCCCGTTTACCCTCGATTGGCGCGAGCAATGGTCCGCTTTGGTGACTTGGCCGAGCAGCGCAGATAATTTGCTCACCTTTCCCTCACGGCAACAGCGGGAGCAAGCGTGATGACTCTGTGGCTGTACCTACATTGCCCGAGCTTGTTGTTAGATAGCCTCTATGTGCCGTCACCTGAGCAGGCAGTGGGGCTGGTCAACGAGCAAGAAGGCCGTTTAGTGCAGCTCTCTGTGGCGGCTAACACACACGGTCTGAATACCGGTATGGGGTTAGGGGCGGCGGCAGTTAACTGTCATCAGCTTGCGGTCTATCCTTATTGCGCGAAGAAAGAGCAGTCCGCGCTTGAGCAGCTCGCCACACAGCTTTATCCGCTGGTCGCGGAAATCAGCCTTAATCCGCCTAAAGGTTTATGGCTACACGTTTCACCGATGTTAGCGCTATATCAAGGGTTTCCCCCGCTATGGCAGGCGGTGACTCAAACGTTGGTTGAAAATGGCATCCGTTATCAGGCTGGTGTGGGCCAAACGCCGCGTGCCGCCGAGCTTATGGCGTATGGTCACGCAGGCAAGGTCAGTACCGACCCCGAGCATTTGCAGGCAGCGTTGCAGCAATTGCCGTTGGCCGCAGCGCCTTTACCGGAGACGGTGAAAACCCAGTTTACGCGTCTAGGCTTCTCTCAGTTAGGTGAGCTTGTCGCCTTGCCCACCGCTTCGCTGATGCGACGTTTTCCGCGCACAGTGGTGGATTATCTTGCCGAAGTGAGTGGCGATAAGCCGACGCCACTGCGTTATTTTCAGCCACCGCTGCAATTTTTTCAGCAGCGGGTCTTGTTGTTTGAGCTTAGTGAGCAAGCCCATTTATTGCCGATCATCGATAACTTGGTATCAGCACTGTGCCACTTTCTTGAGCAACGTAGTGCTTGCACCCCCGCGCTGACGTTGGGGTTTAGCTTGCGTGATGGATGCGAAGAAACCCTTTCCGTGGTGGCCGCGTATGGTGAGAAAGACCCCGATCGCTGGATGGCGTTGGTGCGTTTACGCCTGGCGTCATGGCAAGTAAGCCAGCCAGTAACGGCGGTGAGTGTGGCTGTCACGCACATCAATTGCCATCAACCCGGCCAAGTGGATCTGTTTAGCCCGCAGCAAGGTGATCAAAGCCGCGATGAGTTGGTCGCGACTCTGGCGGCCCGATTAGGGGAGGAGGCGGTCATGCGGTTAGCGTATGTGGATCATCACCGTCCCGAGGCCGCGAGTCAGCACCTACCGCATCATCAACGCGTTACTCAGCCTACGTCGGCGCCGACGCGTCCGCGTCCAAGTTTATTATTGCCGCAACCCACTCCACTGGTGGGTAAGGTCACCTTACGTGAAGGGCCGGAGCGGATTGTCACGGGCTGGTGGGAAGATGCGCCTATCCAGCGCGATTACTTTATTGCCCAAAATGCCCAGCAACAATGGCTATGGGTGTTTCGCACGCCAGAGCAAACTTGGTTTTTACACGGCTGGTTTAGTTAGGGGTGAAGCGATGAGTACGTATGCCGAGCTGGTATGTTGCAGCAATTTCTCCTTTCTTGAGGGCGCCTCACATCCGGAAGAGCTGGTGGCGCAAGCGGCGGCATTGGGCTATCAAGCGCTCGCGATCACCGATGAATGCTCGGTCGCAGGTGTGGTGCGTGCGTATCAAGCTCAGCGTGATTATCCGCAGCTTTCGCTGATCATTGGCAGTCGTTTTCGCCTGCACGCGTTAGATGTTGTTCTACTGTGTCCCACCCAAGCGGCTTACCAAGAGCTGTGTCGGATTATCACCAATGCCCGGCGGCGCAGTCACAAAGGCGATTACCAGCTGAGCGAGTGGGATCTGATGTCGATACGTCATGGCTTGGTGCTATGGCTACCCAGTGGCGCGGAGAGTGATCATCATTGGGCGACGTGGCTGCTGCGTTATCATGCTGAGCGCTTGTACCTGGCTGTGCGCCGCGATTTAGCAGAACACGATCATCCGTATCTGGCGCACTGTCGCATGCTGGCAAGCCAGTATCAACTTTGTGTGACAGCGTGTGGTGATGTGCAGATGCATCACCCTGAGCGACTAGCATTACATCATACTTTAACCGCGATTTGGCATCGTCAGCCGGTGGCTGAATTGGGGCAGACTTTATTGCCCAATGCAGAGCGGGCTTTACGCCCGCTATCTAAGTTACAGACTCTATTCCCACCCGAGTGGCTAGCGGAAAGTGCCAAGATTGCCGCTCAGTGTCAGTTCTCCTTGGCGAGCCTCAAATACAGCTACCCCAAAGAAGTGGTGCCAACCGGCGAGTCTGCGATGGCGTATCTGCGTGACGCGGTCAAGCAAGGCGCACAGCAGCGTTTCCCCAAGGGGGTAGCCAGTGACGTGGGAGCCATCATTGAAAAAGAGCTCGCGCTTATCGAGGCGCTCGATTACCCGTATTACTTTTTGACCATTTACGATCTGGTGCGCTTTGCTCAATCGCGTGGGATCTTATACCAAGGACGCGGCTCGGCGGCGAACTCGGTGGTGTGTTATTGCTTAGGGATCACCGCGGTGGATCCGTGCAAAGTCGATGTGCTGTTTGAGCGCTTTATTAGCAAAGAGCGCGACGAGCCGCCGGATATTGATGTGGACTTTGAGCACCAGCGCCGTGAAGAAGTGATCCAGTATTTGTATCAAAAATATGGCCGTGAGCGGACTGCCTTAGCGGCAACCGTGATCCGTTATCGGCTTAAAAGTGCACTGCGTGATGTGGGCAAAGCGTTGGCGATCCCCGCTAGCCAGATTGATTTTTTTATTCAAAACCTCAATCGGCGCGATAAAACTCAGCCTTGGACGCAGCAACTTCAACAGTTGGGCCTCGATCCTAAAAGCGCGAAAAGCCAACAATGGCTGTCGCTTACCCAGACATTGATCGGCTTTCCGCGCCACCTTTCTCAGCATGTCGGTGGCTTTGTGATTGCAGATGGGCCTTTGTATGAGTTGGTGCCGGTGGAAAATGCGGCGATGGCAGAGCGGACGGTGATCCAGTGGGATAAAGACGATCTGGAAACGCTGCATCTGATGAAAGTCGACGTACTGGCGCTGGGTATGCTCACCGCGATTCGACGTACCTTTGATTTGATTGCTCAAACCGGTGGCCCTCGCTTGAGTTTGGCGGCGATCACTCAACAAGGCGATGATCCGGGGGTGTTTGCGCGCATTCAGCACGCCGATACCGTAGGGGTATTTCAAATTGAGTCACGGGCACAAATGAGTATGCTACCGCGACTCAAACCGGCTTGTTATTATGATTTGGTGATCCAAATTGCCATTGTCCGCCCCGGCCCGATTCAAGGTGACATGGTGCATCCGTATTTAAAGCGCCGTGATGGGGAAGAAGTGGTGAGCTACCCGTCCAAAGCGGTTGAGCAAGTGCTGGCGCGTACGCTTGGAGTGCCCATTTTTCAAGAGCAGGTGATCAAACTGGCGATGGTGGCAGCCGGTTTTTCTGGTGGCGAAGCGGATCAGCTGCGTCGTGCGATGGCCGCATGGAAGAAAAAGGGTGGACTAGCGCCGTTTCGCGACAAATTGATTACTGGGATGACCGCGCGTGGCTATCGCGCCGACTTTGCCGAGCAGCTTTACCGGCAAATCTGTGGGTTTGGTGATTATGGTTTCCCAGAAAGCCACTCGGCGTCGTTTGCGGTCTTGGCCTATGTATCGGCGTGGCTGAAGCATTATTATCCCGCCGCGTTTTATACCGCCTTGCTCAATAGCCAGCCGATGGGGTTTTACTCGCCGTCACAACTGATGCAAGACGCCACGCGCCATCAGGTGCCTGTGTTGCCGGTTTGTGTGCAACACTCGGGGGCGGATCATTGCTTAGAAAAGGTCGACGATCACTGGGGCGTGCGGCTGGGATTGCGATTAGTCAAAGGATTGAGTGCGGCGGCGATAGACCGATTGCTGGTCCATCGTCCAGAGTCGGGGTTTGCGTCTTTGTCGGCACTGCAAGAAATTAACCTTGACCACGATGCCTATCAAGCCCTAGCCAGCAGTGGCGCATTGGCGGCGCTGGCTGGCAATCGCTATCAGGCGCGCTGGGCACTGATGGATCAGCAGCGGCAACTGCCGCTACTGGCCACCAGTGACGATGAGGTTGTCTTGCCTCATTCGCCTTCCCAGTGGCAGAACATGATTGAAGATTACGCGGCCTTGGGGCTGTCGCTCACCGATCATCCTATTAGTTTGATGGCGCAAGCCGGCACGCTGGGCCGTTTTACCCGCGGCGTTGAGTTATCACAGTGTGCGCCGCAAAGCTGGGTCGCGGTGGCGGGCGTGGTGACGGGCAAGCAATCACCAGGTACCGCCAGTGGTGTAACCTTTGTCACCTTGGAAGATGATACCGGCAATATTAATGTGGTGGTCTGGGCGGGGACGGCACGGGCGCAATCCCGTGCTTTTATGCAAGCCAAGGTGTTGAAAGTGCATGGCATTGTCGAGCGTCAGGGCGAGGTGGTGCATGTAATTGCCGGTAAGTTGATTGACCTTACCCCTAAGCTCACCACCTTGTCGGTCACGTCGCGTGAGTTTCGTTAATAGGGTGTGCCCGCGATTTGCTGATCGCTTGGCGCAGCGCATGCCGCAATCGCCTGAATACGTTGGCGATGAAGCTCATCACGAATCGCTGCCCCTTTAAAGCCAGCGTCGACAATCGGCTTTACATCGACGTTCTCGGCACAGGCAAAGCGCTCACGTAAGGCATCGGCTTGCGGGTAATGATAATTTTCACGTCCCTTGCGGCCACGCACATCGGCTAAACATGCCAAGGCCAATTGCTCAACCCGTTCAGGTTTTCGCCACGCATCAATTTGATTAAATAATGCCATCCAATGCTCGGGGCTGAGTTGATCGCATTTATGGATCTTAGAGTGATGAGCACTGACTACCAAGGCTAAATCTCTGCATTGATTGGGGATTTTAAGCCGCTCGCACAGCTCTTTTATCACCGGCAGCCCACGATCGCCATGGCCGCGATGGCCGGGCAAGATGGAGGAAGGGGTGAGGGCTTTACCGAGATCATGGACTTGTGCAGCAAAGCGAATGCATTTGTCATCGGTCAACGAGGCGGCATAACGGCTGACCATTTCAGTGTGGATGCCGGTATCGATCTCAGGGTGCCAGTTGGCAGGATTCGGCACGCCGTACAGGGCGTCGATTTCAGGAATCACTACCGCAAGTGCACCACAATCGCGCAGCACAGCAAGAAACACATCGGGACGATCACTGCCAAGCGCTTTCTCCCACTCCCGCCAAACTCGCTCTGGAGTGAGGTGGGCAAGTTCGCCCTTGGCGACCATCGCTTTCATCAGCGCCAATGTATCGTCGGCAATGGTGAAGCCGAGAGGCGCAAAGCGGGCGGCAAATCGTGCCACACGTAGCACGCGCAATGGATCTTCGCTAAAGGCGGGCGAGACATGACGTAACATCCGGTTGTGTAAATCTTGCTGACCGCCATAAGGGTCAATCAAGGTGCCATCTTCATCTTGGGCAATGGCGTTTATAGTGAGATCACGCCGCTGAAGATCGGCCTCTAACGAGATATCTGGCGAAAAGTCACACACAAAACCGGTGTAGCCTTGGCCCGATTTACGCTCTGTGCGTGCTAATGCATACTCTTGATGCGTTTCTGGATGCAAAAAGACTGGGAAGTCTTGGCCAACTTGTTGATAGCCTGAGGCTTGCATTTGCTTCACTGTCGCGCCCACCACGACCCAATCTTTGTCCGTGACCGGTAAACTTAACAACGCATCGCGTACCGCGCCGCCGACAAGATAGTGTTTCACACAAAGCTCCTTGGTTGCAGAAAGTGAAGAAACAGCAAAGATGCTGAGTCATACCTTCATAGAAGTATACATATAGCGTAGCAGCACGCCCACCGTGTGCTGATAATGGTTATCGTTGGATGGCTAATCGTTAGCTCGCCAACGAAAGATGGGGTTGCTCATCAACGACGGGATTGCTCATCAACGACGAGATAGAAAAAACGCGGGATAAAACGTAAACGATATAAACGTGGCGATCTAAATAAAATAGGCTGCAAACGCAGCCTATTTATCGGAGATTGATTATGCCCAGCCGTCACGGCGACGTTTTTTACGTGGGATAAGATGTGGCAGCACAAGGCCAAACAGTAAGCCGCCGCCGGCCACCATGCCGCCGTAGGTGAACCAGCGCATTAATAAGTCATCTTTTTGCGTATCAATTTTTGCACGCAAAGCACGAATTTCATTTTGTGCATCAATCAGCTTTTTATTGAGTTCGCTGCTGTGTGTTTCTAGCTTCTCGATTTGCGCATTACGCTTTTTAAGCGACTCAACCAACCCTTTTTGTTGTGCTTTGGCATCATCCTGTGCACTCGATAAGGCTGTTTTTACTTTTTTGAGCTCGGCTTCAAGCGCAGGTACACGTTCTTTCAAGCCAGGTTGAGTGGTGACGAAGTCACTTTTCACCCAGCCTTTACGGCCGCGACTATCGACAATTTGCGAATAGCCCGCATTTTGGTCGCGCTTGAGTACAGTGATTTTATCGCCTGCATCAACACTGCCGATAATGCGATATTGTGTACTAGGGCCAGAGTGCATATAGGTAAATAATTCATCAGAAATATAGTTCTCCGCCATGGCTTGCGGCGCGGTGACGAGAACGAATAGCAATATGAGAGCAGAATACAGGTGTTTCACGTCTGGGGTCCTTTGCATTATTCAGTGTGGGACACATCGGCTTTGCTAGGCATAGTGCCATAGGCTAAAAAGAAAGGGGAGCCATGCCCCCCTTTTTTTAACCGTGATTTGACATCGCTGCCGACTGTTAGGCAAAGAAGGTGATCATTACTTGGTAAAAGATCACAGCTAATAAAGCGCCTGCTGGAAGCGTGATGAGCCACGAGGCAACAATATTGCGCACCACGCCGAGGTTGAGTGCGGCAATGCCTCTGGCAAATCCAACGCCGAGAACGCCACCGACTAGTGTTTGCGTGGTCGAAATCGGTAAGCCTGTCCCCGAGGCTAAAACGACTGTGCTCGCGGTGGCTAATTGCGCGGCAAATCCGCGGCTTGGTGTGAGCTCTGTTATCCCTGAGCCAACGGTCGCCATGACACGATGCCCCAAGGTCGCAAGGCCGATGACAATGCCGGCACCGCCCATAGGAAGAATCCACCAAGCAATGTGTGCTTTTTCTGCCACAGTACCGAGGTTTTGCACGGTTGCGACAATCGCTGAAAGGGGACCAATGGCATTGGCAACGTCGTTTGAGCCATGCGCGAAGGCCATGGCACACGCCGTGACGACCATGAGTAAGCTGAATATCCGCTCAACGCCTTGAAAACCTTGACTCTCATCGCCGCGATATTTTCTAGAGATATAATACACGCCAAAAAACATCACCAGTGCAGATAAGACAATTGACGCACTGACTGACTCTAACGTGGTCAAATGCAAGCCAACATGCTTGAGCCCTTTTTTAATGGTCACCATCGCAATAATAAACGCAGTGAGGAACATATAAATGGGGACAAAACGTTTTGCATTGAGTACGGGGCGGTCAGTGTCAAAAATGAGGCGCTGGGCGCTAAGAAAAATAAAGTAGGCAAAAAGACCGGAGATAAAGGGGGTGATCACCCAACTGCCAACGATACCTTGGACGGTATGCCAATCGACGGCCTCAGAGCCAACCGATAGGCAAGCAAAGCCAATGATCGCGCCGATTATCGAATGGGTGGTGGAGACTGGCCAGCCCATATAGGAGGCAAGGAGCAGCCAAGTACCCGCCGCGAGCAGAGCGGACATCATGCCAAAGACCAATTCTAACGGTTGATCGGCATAGAGACTGGTATCGATAACACCTTTTCTAATGGTATCTGTGACTTCACCTCCAGCTAAATAAGCGCCGGCAAATTCAAAAATCATGGCAACAATAATGGCTTGCTTGATGGTTAGCGCTTTAGAGCCCACAGACGTGCCCATTGCGTTGGCGACATCATTGGCACCAATACCAATTGCCATTAAAAAACCAAAAGCCGCGGCGACCATAATAAGAATGGTCCCGTGATTCATCAGGATTTCCATTGTAATACCTTGTTGTTACATCACTCGGTTAGGAACGGGAAAGCATGACCTCTAAGCGCGCACCGACACGTTGCGCTTGATCAGCAATTTCGCCGACCCACTCGAGGATTTTGTACAAGAACATGACGTCGACAGGATTGTATTCCTGTTCCACCGCCATCAATGCCTGGCGAAGCTGGATTTGCATTGAGTCAGTATCATCTTCAATCACATCCAACTGATGAATCATTTCGGCCACTAAGGTGACTTCGCGTCCTTTAAATCCAGTCTCAAGCAGTTCTTCGAGCTCATTAATCACCCGACGTGCTTGAGCGGCTGCATCTAGGCACCGTTGTACATAAGCAATGAAAGCGGTATTCATTGTTGGGGGCATACGAAGCTGGCGGCCGATCACTCGGCCGGCAATATCTTTGGATAAGTTTGCCAATTTGTCTTGCTGAGTCAGTAACTCGAGCATGTCCGTCCGATCAACGGGCATAAACAAACCGCGGGGCAACTTGAGTCGGATATTGCGCTTCAGGGTGTCAGCATCTTTCTCTATCTCAGAGATTTGGTGACGGAGTTGATTCGCCTTTTCCCAATCTTGCTGTTCGCAAGCATGGAAAAACGGGATCAGTAGCTCACAGCAATCATTGACACGATTGACGTGGCGTTGCAGAGGTTTTATAGGGCTTTTTGCGAATAGCCCAACAATTGTATTGACTGGCATAGCCGTAATCTACCTGGTTGCCTCACGCCCAAAGGGCAAAGAGTGGAGGCTAAACGTTCAACGATGGTATATCGGAGCGGCGAATGGTAGCGCAGAACATTGGCTAAAGAAACAGCTTTTGTGATCTATGCCGCAGTGCGTTTGATCAAGACTGGTGGTTATAGTCCTTGCCGACAAGATCAATTGTTCATATCCTTGTCAGGCAATTGGCTATAGGTACCCGTATGGACACTGAGATAGAGCTCAAATTTTTTGTCTCTTCTGACTTTCCTCACCGCATCCGCGATAAGATTGTCAGTGTAAAGCAGCTACAGCAAAGCCAGCGTGAGCTGGGCAACATCTACTTCGATACGCCAGATTTTACCCTACGCGAACACGATATCGGTTTGCGTGTGCGTTGTTTTGATGGTGTTTATATTCAAACGCTCAAAACCGCTGGCCGGGTGGTAGCTGGACTGCATCAGCGCCCAGAATACAACGCTGAGCTTAATGGACCTGAGCCCGACCTTTCTTTGATCCCGGTCGATGCATGGCCTGATAGTGTCAATATTGATGCACTGAGTCAGTCGATTCAGCCGCTCTTTTCCACCGACTTTGTCCGCCAACAGTGGCTCTTAGCCACTGACGACGGGAGTCAAATAGAGTTAGCCAGCGATCAGGGTGAAGTCTCAACCGAAGCCGGTGATAAAGATGTGATTTCTGAGGTCGAGCTAGAGCTTATTTCGGGTCAAACCGATGCCTTATTTTCATTGGCGCGCAACCTTGCCGATGAGGGAGGACTGCGACTGGGAAATTTGAGTAAAGCCGCGCGAGGCTACCGCTTAGCCACTGGCTATCAAGGCGACCCGGTCAAAGCGCTGTCTATCGTCAAACTGAGCGCCGACGATACGCAAGAGAAAGCGCTCATTCGAATTCTTGAGCACGCGCTCAGCCACTGGCATTACCACGAACAAATCTACATAGAGCGAGAGTCGCTTGATGCGCTGCAGGAAATTCGCTACGCGGTATTACTGATCCGCCAAGCCTTCGTTCTGTTCGGCAGCGTGTTGCCGAGACGAGCGAGCACATTATTGCGTCAAGAGTTGCAATGGTTTGATGGCGAACTCGCTTGGCTGGATGATGCGTGGGCGAATGCACGCTTGTGTGAAGATAAGGGCCAATACCTGCGCAAACTCAATGCCCGAAAAATGATGGTCAAAACGCTGAAAGCTGAGCAAACTCAGTTGCCGGAGCGCGAGGATATCGTGGCGTTACTTCATACCTCTCGCTACTGCAATCTGTTGCTTGATTTAAGTCGTTGGATTCTCTCTAAAGGTTGGCAGCCGTTTTTAGATGAAAAAGCAGCGGATAAATTGGCGCTACCGATTCAAACCCTGGCCGATAAGGCATTACCTGAATCTTGGCATGAGCTCCTTGATGCCTTTGACGAGAGTAAGACACTGACAAGGCATGAGTATTTTGATCAGTATCCACGTCTGCAACGCAACTTGGTGTTAGGGACCTGCTTGGCGTCACTCTTTGATAAAAATCGCCGTAAAGCGTTTCGACTGCCTTGGCTGGATTTACTGCAAGGTATAGAGGAACTTCGGCTACTTGAGCCAGTACGCGATTTAGTTGCAGCGATTGACGATGACGACGATAAGCAACAAGCGGAAAAGTGGTTAGCGAGAAAAGAAGAATCACTTTTTCATGCGATGACGCAAAGCCGCCAAACAGGCTTACGCCTCACGCCTTATTGGCAAGAATAAGCGACGCTAAAAAGTGTAAGAGAATAAGTAGAAGCAGCCAGATGGCTGCTTTTTTTAGCCGAATCGATTATGCAAATAAGATGTTTCTGTATGCATCGCCATGGCGCCTTTGGTCTCGACGTTGACTCGGTAAAAACCCAGTCAAGATCAATCTATGTTGGTGGTTTTTGCGTTATAAACGGTTTACGCGTCACATGATAATTTGACTAAGTTATCATTATGGGCAATGTTTGTGGTTAAATTTCACAAATACGGTAAACAAGGATTCAGCCTGCGTGGTGTTTGTCGATATAACATCACCTAGTATCAATAATCGCCCGTTTTTTTGGGTCACTCAGTTGGCTTGATAGCGGTCATGGAGCTTTCAGGATTATGGGTAAACATACCTTCTATGCGTGGGAAAAACCCGTTACCAATCTGCGCTTGATTCCAAAACTCGTGATTCTTATGGTATTTAGTACCATTATTTTGGTCGGTAAGCAGATGTGGGACGCCAATACATTTCGCCAATCCGTCATTGATTTCACCTTAAGCCAGACCCAAGAACTTGCCCGTTCCAGTGCCGCAATGACTGGCACATTAATCGAGCAACCGGACGGAGAGCGTCTGATGCGAGAGACGGTCGACACCATGAACAATGAGTTCAGTGAAGGCGCGTATTTATTTTTAGTCAATGGCGAGACGCGTCAGATTTGGGCGCACCCCTCCATGAGACAATTTGATCAATTGCGTGTGCCGGATGACACCTCAGGCGCTGATATTACTGAGCTTTTTATCAATCAGTCACAGCCGTTCAGTTACACCGTCTATGATGGCGGGCGACATGGGTATGCCGTGCCTGTAGGCAACAGCGACTGGTGGTTAGTGGCCTCGCAACCCACATCTGAAGCGCAAGCGTATTACCAAGATTATATCATCAAAGTGGCGTGGCAGACTGCGGTAATGATTGTGTCTTTTATGGTGATCTTGCTGGGTGGATCTAACATCATGCTGCGCCAAATCAACTACCTGACCGATAGGATTCGTGCGTTGGCGAATCGCGATTTGAGTGAGCCGATTGAAATGAATAGCCAAGACGAGTTTGGCGATCTTGCGCGCGAGCTGGAAACGTCTCGTCGGCAATTGGTCGACGTGATTCAAGCGCAGCGACAAGCGTCAGACGATCTGTCGTCTCTGGCCGAGATCATGACCATCAGCATGTCGGAAACCAAAGAATCGTCGAAAGAGCAGTTCGATGAAATGGATCAACTGGCGTCAGCCATGAGTGAAATGAGCGCCACCGTGCAAACGGTCGCAGAGCATACCCGAGAAGCAGCTAAAGCGACTGAAAGCTCCAGTCAGCAAGCCAGCAGTGGCCAAGCGCATGTTAGCACCACCATTAATACCATCAATGCGCTGTCAAATGACATTAGTGAGTCATCACAAGTCGTCGGTCAGGTCGACGCGCAAGTGGAGAAAATTGGTACTGTGGTGGTGACCATTCAAGGCATCTCAGAGCAAACCAATCTATTGGCGCTTAACGCCGCGATTGAAGCTGCCCGGGCGGGGGATACAGGACGCGGCTTTGCGGTTGTGGCGGATGAAGTGCGTAAGCTGGCACAACATACCCAAGAAGCGACGGTTGAAATTCAAGATATGATCACCCAACTGCAGCAAAGTGCACAAAAAGCGGTGGGACTGATGGATCGCAGTGTGACGGAGGCGAGTGCCGGGGTAGACTCGGTGAGTCAGGCGGGTGGCGAGTTAGAGCAAATTGTTACTCAAATCCAATCACTGAATGATATGAACTTCCAAATTGCCTCGTCGGCAGAGCAACAAGCCTCGGTGGCCGGTGAAATGAATCAAAACCTCACCAATGTTAAAGACTTGGTTCAGGCGTCAGTGACGGTGGCGAGCGAGCTGCATGAAACGGCTGAAATGGTCGAGCAAAGTGCTCAGTCACTAAAAGACAAGATCGATGCCTTTAAAGTGTAATCGTTGTCCCTTCACATCCCGATAAAGATAACGGCTCACTGCATTAGTGAGCCGTTTTTGTTAGTGTCAAATGAAGGAATTATCAAAAGGAATGCTCATGGTGCTGTCTGACTCCCTTTCCGCCAACCTGAATCAACATTGGACACAATTGGCTGAATTCGCCCCCCAAGCACTTGACCAATGGCAAGGACCCGCCCGCGACCAGCTGGAAAAGGCATTGGTATGCAGCGATTTTATTGCCTCTGCGCTCACGCACACTGACGGATTGTTGCAATGGCTTTATCAACATCACCGCGATGTATCACGCGAGGCCTGCTATCAGCCAGAACTGACGGCAGCGCTTGAGACGGTGAATGATGAGCATGAATTCCATCGTCAATTACGTCTGTGTCGGCAACGTGAACTTGTGTGGATTGCTTGGCGCGATATACATCAGCAGTGGCCTGTGGAGGC
The DNA here is from genome assembly GCF_001996265.1 of Salinivibrio sp. MA440. Lineage (NCBI taxonomy): Bacteria > Pseudomonadati > Pseudomonadota > Gammaproteobacteria > Vibrionales > Vibrionaceae > Salinivibrio > Salinivibrio sp. MA440. Next base: position 19,879 of record NZ_MUFI01000041.1, on the reverse strand, counting down.
GAGTTTACAGCATTTATCGGCCTTGGCTGAGGCGCAGATCCTCAGTGCTTATCACTGGTTATATCAGCGTTGTTGCCATGATTGGGGCACGCCAATGAGCCCAGATGGCGACCCACAGCCTATGCTGATCCTCGGGATGGGGAAATTGGGAGGCGGTGAGCTCAATTTTTCTTCCGATATCGATTTGATTTTTACCTATCCCGAAAATGGAGATACTCAGGGAGCAAGGCGCAGTATCGCCAATGCCCAATTCTTTACGCGACTGGGTCAAAGGCTGATAAAAGCGCTCGACCAGCCTACCGTCGATGGTTTTTGCTATCGCGTTGATATGCGATTACGCCCATTTGGCGACAGTGGGCCTTTGGTGATGAGCTTTTCTGCCTTGGAAGATTACTACCAAGAACAAGGGCGTGATTGGGAGCGTTACGCCATGGTTAAAGCACGGGTGATGGGCAAAGAGCAATACGATTGTTATCAAACACTTAGGAAAATGCTGCGTCCTTTTGTCTTTCGACGCTATATCGATTTTAGCGCGATACAAGCTTTAAGGCGGATGAAGCAGTTAATTCAACGAGAAGTACGTCGGCGTGGACTGACGGACAATATTAAACTGGGTGCGGGTGGCATTCGAGAAATTGAATTTATTGCACAATCTTTCCAATTAATTCGCGGGGGGCGCGAGCCCAGCTTGCGTCAACGTGGCTTACTGGAAACTTTGGATGCGATAGAAGAACTGGCGTTACTGCCAGCCGCTGAAGTCAGTCAGTTAAAAGCGGCCTACTGCTATTTGCGTCGGGTCGAGAACTTATTGCAGGCCATTGATGACAAACAAACGCAGACCTTGCCCGATAACGCGCTTGATCGGGATCGTCTCTCCTTCGCCATGGGGAGCAAAGATTGGGCGAGTTTACACGCGGAGATCGCGCGGCACATGCAGGCGGTCAATCAGGTTTTCTCTGGCTTAATTGGCGAAGATGAACAAGATAACGACATGGATGTTGATAGTGAGTATCACGATCTATGGGCGATGGCGCGCGATGTCGACAACGCTAAATTGATCCTCACAGGGTTGGATGTGCCGGAGGCCAATATTGCTGAGCAATTATTAACGTTTAAGCAAGAGCTTGCGAAACGGACCGTTGGCCCACGTGGCCGTGAGGTGATCAATCGTCTGATGCCGGTGTTGTTAAGTAAATTATTAACCTTGCCTGAGCCTCAACAGGTTCTGCCGCACATTACCCATTTATTATTAAATATTGCCACTCGGACAACGTATTTAGAGTTATTAGATGAACATCCGGGGGCGATTGATCAAGTCCTTCGGCTTTGTACCGCCAGTCCCATGGTAGCGGAAAAGCTGGCACGCTATCCCTTGTTGCTCGACGAGCTGTTGGATCTGACCCACTTGTATCAACCTCTTGCGCCTGATGCGTATCGCAGCGAATTGCGCGATTATCTGGCACGGATCCCGGTTGAGGACATGGAGCAGCAGATGGAGGCCGTACGTCAGTTCAAGCAAGTGCAACTATTAAAAATTGCCGCCGCAGATATTGCCGGTGTCTTACCGGTGATGCGGGTCAGTGATCATTTGACTTACTTGGCCGAGGCGATTGTAGAGGCGGTGGTCAATCAGGCCTGGCACCAGATGGTGGAAAAATATGGCCAACCGACACACTTAGGCGAGCGAGAGGGACGTGGCTTTGCCGTGATTGGTTACGGCAAGTTAGGAGGCTGGGAGCTGGGTTACAATTCCGATCTCGACGTGGTTTTTCTCCATGACTGCCCGGCGGATGTTGAGACTGATGGGCGAAAAGTGATTGATGGCCGGCAATTTTATCTGCGTTTGGCGCAGCGCATTGTGCATCTTTTCTCCACCCGCACTCCGTCTGGGATTTTGTATGAAATCGACACGCGCCTTCGCCCATCAGGTACCTCAGGGATGCTGGTGAGCACGTTAGAGGCCTACGCGGATTACCAACAAAACGAAGCCTGGACGTGGGAGCACCAAGCGTTAGTTCGCGCGCGGATGATCGACGGCGACCCCGACCTTGAGTCTGGCTTTGCACAGGTGCGGCATCGCATTTTATCGGCCTCGCGCGATCAGGACATATTGCGCGAGCAAGTCACTGGCATGCGTGAGAAAATGCGCCAACACAAAGCGACGCGCGATCATACTGTCTTTTCGATCAAGCAAGATAGCGGCGGGATCACTGACATTGAGTTTTTGGCTCAATACCTGGTGTTACAACATAGCGAGCAGCAGCCCGCCTTGACGCGTTACAGTGATAACGCACGCATTTTTGAGCAAGCAGGCGAGCTTGGCGTGATGACGATGGCACAAGCGGAGCGCCTGAAATCGGCGTATACCCGCATGCGCAATGCATTGCATCGTAGCCACTTGGCGGGAGAGAGTGGCAAGGTCGAAGCCAGTGCATTCCTCGACGAACGCGATGCCGTGATGCAAGCTTGGCAACAATGGTTAGCGACAGAAAAGGCGTCGTAAATCAGCGATCCGCGTGCGATGCTCAATAAAGCGATGGCTCGCCCTCAGGGCGTGTTTTAAAGCGTCGGTGTAACCACATATATTGCTCCGGCGCTTGTAGGATTAACTGCTCAACCGCGCGATTGGTGACAACGGCAGCCGCATCGGCGTCCTTGGGAAAATCTTGCAGCGGAGAATGGATGGTTATCCGGTACTGACCACCGCGTCGATCTCTCACAATCGAAAACGGCACCACGGCGGCGTGACCTGCGTGTGCGAGTAAGCTCGTCCCTGTGGTCGTACAGGCTTTCTCAACGGCGAATAATGGCGCAAAGGTTGAACGGCGTCGGCCGTAGTCATGATCCGGTGCATACCACATCCTATCGCCTTGCTTGAGATGATGAATCATGGTTTTAACGTCTTTCCTGTCGATGGCGCCATTGTGTCGCGTCCGGCCGCGGTGCTGGAACCAATCATAAACAGGGTTATTGTTAGGACGGTACACACCCACGCCAGGAGTGACCTCACCTAAGGCTCGCGCACCCAACTCTAAGTTCATCGAGTGCACAGCGATAACGAGTACCCCTTGCCCCTGACTTTCTAAGTGTTTCAGTTTGTCTATCCCCTCAAACACCATATGCTTTTTGATACGCCAAGAGGGCCAAAACCATGCCATACAGGTTTCAAAAAGGGCTAAGCCAGAGTTGGCAAAGTTCTCTTTCACCATCGCCTGACGCGAGGCAGGACTCATTTCAGGGAAACACAATGCCAGATTACGATCGGCGATCTTCACACGCCGTTTCATCAGCGTATGCATCAGTCGACCAAGCCCGCGCCCCGCGTAAAACTGAACGCGATAGGGAAGCCAGCTGGCTAGGTACATGAGTCCTACCCCGAGCCAAGTGTGAAGATAGCGAGGGTGAAGAAATCCAATGTGAAATTTTGGCGGTGAAAAATCGCTCATAGCGTCAATGACTCGTGAAAACAAAAATGAAACCGGCCGTCAGGCACGCGCCACATTGTAGAGTAAATTGCAGGGGCTGTCCTGTGCTTGTCTGCCCGATGGATGTTGAGATTGTGCGCAGCGCACGCCTGTACGCGCCCCATTTGGTTTTTGGCTATGCTACTATCGCTCGGTAACGACAGTATTCGGAGATCCAGATGAAACTCAGCCTGCCTGATTATAACCAAGCCAATGTTCTGGTTGTCGGTGATGTGATGCTTGACCGCTATTGGTATGGTCCCACCGGACGTATATCACCAGAAGCCCCCGTGCCCGTGGTCAAAATCAATCAAACGGAAGAGCGCCCTGGTGGGGCTGCCAACGTGGCGATGAACATCGCTGCTTTAGGGGGACATACCCAGTTAATTGGTTTGACAGGCAAGGACGAACAAGCGGATGCGTTAACCCAAACCCTGGATTCTTTAAACGTCAATTGTGACTTTGTGGCGCTGGACTCGCATCCGACGATCACTAAGTTACGGGTGATGAGCCGTAATCAGCAGTTGATCCGGCTCGATTTCGAGGAGGGATTTGCGGGCGTGGATCTCACCCCAATGCTGACAAAAGTGACAGCCGCCTTACCCAAGGCGCAGGCGATGATCTTATCGGATTATGCCAAAGGTGCATTGGCGCAGGTGCAATCATTGATCCAAGCCGCGAATCAAGCCGGCGTGACCACCTTGGTGGATCCCAAAGGGACGGACTTTGAGCGCTATCGTGGCGCCAGTCTGCTGACGCCAAATCTGAGTGAATTTGAAGCCGTGGCTGGCACGGTGACAGACGATCAAAGCTTGGAAGAAAAAGGCTTAGCGCTGATTAAACACTATGAATTGGGCGCGTTGTTGGTTACCCGTAGTGAGCATGGTATGACCCTGCTTCGTCCTGATGCTGCTCCACTTAACTTGCCAACGCTGGCCAAAGAGGTCTATGACGTCACCGGCGCTGGCGATACCGTTATTTCGGTGCTGGCGGCCTCGTTAGCTGCCGGCAAACCGATCGAACACGCATGTGCACTGGCCAATGCCGCTGCCGGTGTGGTGGTCGGCAAGCTCGGCACCTCAACGCTATCAACCATTGAGTTAACCGAAGCCATACACGGCTCTCACGAGTCCGGCTTTGGGGTCACCACAGAATCGCAACTGATCGATGCGGTTAAGGTGGCGCAAGGACGGGGTGAGAAAGTGGTGATGACCAATGGCTGCTTTGATATTTTGCACGCTGGTCATGTTGCCTATTTAAACGAAGCCGCTAAATTGGGCGATCGCCTGATTGTCGCGGTTAATACTGATGCGTCGGTACAAGGTCTGAAAGGACCAGGTCGTCCGGTTAATCCCACCGATCGACGCATGGCAGTCTTGGCGGGGCTTGGCGCTGTGGATTGGGTGGTACCCTTTGGCGAAGAAACGCCTGCGCGCCTGATTAGTGCGGTGTTACCGGATTTATTGGTGAAAGGCGGCGACTATCAGGTCAGTGAAATAGCCGGAGCTGAAGCGGTGCTTGCCAATGGCGGTGAGGTCAAGGTGCTTAACTTCGAAGAAGGATGCTCAACGACTGAGATCATTGAATCGATTCGGCGTGGTCAATAGCGCCTCTTGCCCTATCAATTGAAAACAATAAAAAAGGTGCCCGTCGGCACCTTTTTGCGTTCTCGAGCCTTAAGCGTGAATTAATCTTGTTTCACCAGCCCTTGGTTGATATCAAGTAAGTCTTGCTCGGTCAAGGTGCCGACCGCTTGGTGTAAACGCAAATGACTTAAAATGTAATCGTAACGTGCGTTTGATAGATTACGGTTGGCGTCATACAAACGGCGTGTCGCGTCTAACACATCGACAATGGTACGGGTGCCCACTTCAAAGCCGGCTTCTGTCGCTTCTAATGCAGAGCGAGCTGAAATCACCGTTTGTTCATAAGCACGCAGCGCGCCAATCGAAGCATTAATGTCGTTATAGAACGCACGCACATCTTTCACTGTGCTCCGGTAAGTGGACTCTAACCCCTGCGAGGCGGCCACATATTCATGTTGTGCTTTTTCAACATTGGCAGAGGTGCTGCCACCGGTGAAGAGCGGTAAGCTAAAATCAAGGCTGGCAGAGCCTTGATTGTAATCAGTGGAATAAGCATCATTGTGCTGATTATCCCTATCCGTCATCCCGTATTTGGCGCTAAACGTCAACGTAGGCAGATGACCGGTTTTGGCGAGCTTAATCTGCTCTTTGGCGGTGTCACGCGCAATGCGGTTGGCCAGCAGTTGCAGATTTTTCTCTTCTGCGGTTTTCACCAAAGCAGCGGGTTGCTGTTGCGGGTTGCTGGCACTAAAACGCGCTTTATCGAGCACGCGTAAGTCTCTCGGCGCTTGGCCGGTGATCTCACGTAAGCCTTCATAGCTGTTGGTGAGGGCGTTTTCTGCCAAGATCTCATCGGCGAGCACAGCGTCATACTGCGCTTGAGCGTCGTGCACATCGGTAATCGCTGACAAGCCAACTTCAAAACGTTGCTTGGTTTGCTCAAGCTGACGGCCCACCGCCGCTTTTTCTGCTTGAATAAACTCAAGCTTGTCCATCGCACGTAGGACATCAAAATACGCTTGCGCCACGCGCAGCATTAACCCTTGTTGCTGGGCAGCATAGGCGGCATCCAGTTGACGCGCTTGCATTTCGCTAATATCTAGATTCACCCAGCTATCACGCTTAAATACTTGTTGGCTAAGGCTGATATCGGCGGAAGTGACATCGTTATCACTTTTATCGTCGCTATCATTGCGTTGGATCGCGTAACTGGCGTTAAGTGCAATTTGAGGCAGCAAGGTGCCGCGGGTAGCATCCACGGCAGAAAACGCCGCGTCACGTTCAGCGGCCGCTTGATTAAGAGTGGGATCGCTTTGCTTCGCTTGTTGGTAAATTTGGGCGAGATCATCGGCAAAGGCTGCATTGCTTACGCTGCCGAGTGCCAAACCTAACGCCAGAGGGAGCAATTTTTTCATAGATAGAATCCCTGAATCTGTGCTATTCGATAAATATACAGTTACTAGCTTAACGCAATTATGCTTGCGTGAAACTGACAATTTCTGAGGACATTGAGTGTAAACTATCCAATTTGTAAATGGGACTTAAAAATAGTTGTAACTTTTATCAAAAAAGTTAAGTTTAAAGTTTGCAGTGAATCAGGGCCAGTGATAAGACTGCGCCGCGACAGCCTATCATAAGGAGCTAGCATGTCAGACCATCCGCCCGGACAATTTGGTCGCGACGATATCGTGATTGAAGATATCTCACCACTTTATCAAGGCTTCTTTTCTATTCAACGCTATCAGTTTCGTCATCGTCTATTTGAGGGCGGCTGGAGCGGTGCGGTGGTACGAGAGCTATTTGAGCGTGGACACGCCGTCGCGGTACTGCCGTATGATCCAGGGCGAGATGAGGTGGTCATGCTTGAGCAAATCCGCGTCGGGGCGATGGCAGCGGGAGCGACGCCGTGGCAGTTAGAAATTGTCGCGGGCATGATCGATAGCGATGAATCACCAGAGCAAGTGGCACACCGTGAAGCGCGAGAAGAAGCTGGATTGTTGTTGCAGCAAATGGAACATGTCACCCGTTATTTATCCAGCTCCGGTGGGTGCTCTGAGCAGCTCGATGTATTTGTTGCCATTGTGGATGCGAGTGATGCCGAGGGGATTCATGGTCTAGACACTGAGAATGAAGACATTCTTGTTCATCGTTTTTCTCGAGAGCAGGCGTATCAAAAAGTGGTCGATGGTGAAATTGAGAATGCAGCCTCGATCATTGCTTTACAATGGTTGGAACTCAATGCGGCGAGATTGCGTCAGAGTTATAATCGTTAAAACCGATAACCGATCGTGTACGCATTGCGCAGGCTCGAATAACAAGTAGGTACCCGTGAAAACTAATTATCGTGTCGACTTATCGGCGATGATGCGCCTTTATGAAACCAATTACGCCAAGCTTGTTCGTCTGATGCCACAGCCGGATGAGGTAGGTCGCGTCTGCCGATACGATATTCATGGTCAGGAATATGCGCTGGTGGTCCGCGAGTCGACGCGTTATACCACCTTGCTTGATATCGCACAGCTTAGTCCAGGAGACGCACCTTCGTATTTACATGCTAACCTGACTGTACGCTTGTATCACGATGCACGCGTGGCGGAAGTGTGTACCACGCAGCAGATTTCGCGTTTGAAACCACGTTATGATTACCCAAATCCGCGCATGCATCAGCGCGATGAAAAGCATCAAGTGAATGCATTTTTATCGGATTGGCTCGGCCATTGTTTGCGTCGTGGCATTAGCGCGTCTAATCCTATGTATAAATCATCGTTAAACTAAACCAGCAAAGGTACTTTCAACGTTGCAGCCTTGTCAGATAGATAACGCCCACGGCGATTGCATTCGTCTCTTGCAAATTACCGACACGCACCTGTTCGCCGATGAGCAGGGCAGTTTGCTGGGTATCAACACACTTCAAAGCTATCACGCCGTGTTAGAGGCAATCAGTGCGACATCTAAGCCTTTTGATGCCATTATTGCCACGGGCGATTTATCGCAAGATCACTCTGCATTGTCATATCGTCGTTTTGTCGACGGGATTCAGCGCTGGAAGCAGCCTTGCTTTTGGCTGCCAGGCAACCATGACTTTCAGCCTGAAATGCGCGCGGTGCTGCACTCGAACACCTTGATGGCCCGTTCGCAGGTCTTATTAGGGGATCACTGGCAAATGATCTTGCTCGACAGCCAGGTCGCGGGTGTGCCGCACGGTGAATTATCTCACGATCAACTCAAACGCTTAGATGCGGATTTAAGTGCTTATCCAGAGCGACACGCGCTCGTGCTATTGCATCACCATCCTTTGGAGGCAGGAAGCACTTGGCTTGATCAGCATAAACTGGTCAATCGAGAGGCGTTTTGGCAGATTATGGCTCGCCATCCTCAAGCGAAAGTGGTGGTGTGTGGCCATATTCATCAGGCGTTAGATATTCGTCATCAAGGCGCGCGTGTGATGGCAGCGCCTTCAACCTGTATCCAGTTTATGCCCGATTCGCATGATTTTGCCCTCGATAACCAAAACCCGGGTTGGCGCTGGCTGACGCTTTATCCTGACGGACACATTGACACGCAAGTTGAACGTGTCACCGGACGTTACTTCCGTCCTGACTTTGACTCGAGCGGGTATTAATCAACATGGCATCTGCGTTACTTTACTTACATGGCTTTAATAGCTCGCCACACTCATTAAAAGCCACGCAAATGCGTGAGTTTTGCCATCGTTACCGGCCTGATATTGATGTGTTGGTACCGCAACTCCCTAGCCATCCCGCGCCGACTATCGATTTACTTTCTGAACGGGTAGAGGCCTACAGGGAAACGCATCAACTTGGATTGGTCGGAAGCTCATTAGGGGGATTCCTCGCCACTTGGTTGAGTGAACGTTATCAATTGCCTGCTGTACTGGTGAACCCTGCGGTTCGCCCTTATGAGTTATTGCAAGACTATATTGGCGAGCAGGTTAACCCTTATACCCAAGAACATTACTACTTGGATGCCGCTGATATTCTCGCCCTGCGTGAGCTTGATGTGCCCACGCTGTCTGAGCCTTCTCGCTTTTGGTTATTACAACAAATGGGTGATGAAGTATTAGATTACCGTCAGGCGGTGGAGAAATTTAACGCGAGCAAACAGACCGTTGAGCCTCATGGTGATCATAGTTTTATTGGCTTTGAACGCTATTGCGAGGAGATACTGCAATTTCTCGGCGTCTAATCTGCTTACCACGCCAATGCTTGTCCACTCATGCTTTGACCAATGCCTTGTCCACCCATGTTTATCTGCCAAAGCGCTCTGCTAAGCGGATACTTAAGCCAACTATGACTCGGATGGCAGTTCACAGAAACTCGTGGCAATCTGGGGTCGCGCTTGACAAGCGGATCCCCCTTGCTGACCATGTCATCACATTTATTAAGCTAATCGATTATGACAGAACAAAACTATAACGCAGGATCGATAGAAGTCCTCAATGGACTCGAGCCAGTGCGCCGACGTCCGGGTATGTACACAGATACCAGCCGTCCCAACCATTTGGGGCAAGAAGTGATCGATAATAGTGTCGATGAAGCGCTAGCCGGTCACGCCAGTAAAATTGATGTCATTCTTCATGCAGATCAGTCATTAGAGGTGATTGATGATGGGCGAGGGATGCCGGTTGATATCCACCCAGAAGAGGGCGTCTCTGGGGTCGAACTGATTTTATGTAAACTCCATGCTGGCGGTAAGTTTTCCAATAAAAGCTACCAGTTTAGTGGCGGCCTGCATGGGGTGGGTATTTCGGTTGTTAACGCTTTGTCTCATCGGGTCGAGATCAGCGTTAAACGCGACGGTCAGGTGTATGACATCGCGTTCGAAAATGGCGATAAAGTACAAGACTTGACTGTCACCGGAACATGTGGACGCCGTAATCGAGGTACCCGCGTTCATTTTTGGCCCGATAGCCAATTTTTTGATTCGGACAAGTTCTCGCTTACGCGCTTGAAAACCATTTTAAAAGCCAAGGCTGTATTGTGTCCGGGCTTGACGGTGAACCTGACGGATAAAAACACCAATGAAACCATTACTTGGTGCTATGAAGACGGGCTCAAAGACTACTTAGCACACAGTGTGAAAGGTTATGAGGTACTGCCCGAGACGCCTTTTATCGGTGAATTTAGTGGCCAAAGTGAAGCCGCTGATTGGGCGGTGATTTGGCTCCCAGATGGGGGAGAGTTAACCACCGAAAGTTATGTGAATTTAATTCCAACCCCACAGGGCGGTACCCACGTTAATGGCTTACGCCAAGGTATGTTGGAAGCAATGCGGGAGTTTTGTGAATTTCGCAACCTATTGCCTCGCGGGGTCAAGTTGACCGCGGACGATATTTGGGAGCGTTGTGCCTACGTGCTCTCGGTTAAAATTCAAGACCCGCAATTTGCCGGACAAACCAAAGAGCGCTTGTCATCGCGCCAATGTGCGGCGTTTGTCTCTGGCGTGGTAAAAGATGCGTTCAGCCTTTGGCTTAATGAGCGCCCGCATTTGGCTGAGCGCTTGGCAGAAGTCTGTATCGCCAGCGCCCATCGACGGATGCGTGCCGCCAAGAAAGTGGTGCGTAAAAAAGTGGCGTCTGGCCCTGCATTACCTGGCAAGTTAACGGATTGTGCCATGCAAGATTCCAGTCGTACTGAGCTCTTTTTGGTCGAAGGGGATTCTGCAGGCGGGTCAGCCAAACAAGCGCGCGATCGAGAATTCCAAGCGGTGATGCCGCTTCGAGGGAAGATCCTGAATACCTGGGAAGTCTCAGCAGACCAAGTACTCGCCTCGCAAGAAGTACACGATATTTCGGTCGCGCTGGGGATCGATCCGGACTCGAGCGATTTATCTCACCTGCGTTACGATAAAATTTGTATCTTGGCCGATGCGGATTCAGATGGCCTGCATATTGCGACCCTTTTATGCGCATTATTTATGCAACACTTTCATGCGTTGGTCAGAGGTGGCCACGTTTATGTCGCGATGCCGCCTTTGTACCGGATTGATTGTGGAAAAGAGGTCTTTTATGCATTGGACGAGGATGAAAAGGCCGGGATCTTGGAGCGTTTAAGTAATAAGCGCGGCAAGATCAATGTTCAACGTTTCAAAGGGTTAGGGGAAATGAACCCCTTACAACTGCGTGAGACCACCATGGACCCCAATACTCGGCGCTTGGTACAGCTCACTATCGATGACGAAGAGCAAACGCAACAGCTGATGGATATGTTGCTGGGGAAAAAGCGAGCGGAAGATCGCCGCCATTGGCTGCAGCAAAAAGGCGATATGGCCGAACTTATCGATATTTAAATAACTATAACGGGATCTTATTCGCATGACAGAGGTGACTTATGATGGCGTAGAGCAGCTTGCCCTTCGCCAGTTCACTGAGGACGCTTACCTCAATTACTCGATGTACGTCATCATGGATCGCGCACTGCCGTTTATCGGCGATGGCTTAAAGCCAGTGCAGCGCCGGATTATTTACGCGATGTCCGAGTTGGGGCTTTCCGCCTCCGCAAAGTATAAAAAATCGGCCCGTACCGTTGGCGATGTGTTGGGTAAATACCACCCCCACGGGGATGCGGCTTGCTATGAAGCCATGGTGTTAATGGCGCAGCCGTTTTCTTATCGCTACCCACTGGTTGATGGGCAAGGGAACTGGGGCGCACCGGACGATCCTAAATCCTTTGCTGCGATGCGGTATACCGAATCACGTCTTTCACGCTTTTCAGAAGTGTTGCTGCAAGAGCTTGGCCAGGGCACGGTTGAATGGGGCCCCAATTTTGATGGCACCATGAAAGAGCCGAAGACCTTACCGGCACGTTTACCGCATATTTTATTAAACGGTATTACTGGGATTGCAGTGGGTATGGCCACCGACATTCCCCCACACAATGCCCGGGAACTCGCCAATGCGCTGGCGGCGATGATTGATAAGCCCAGTATGGATTTAGACGGTGTGCTTGAGTATGTTCAAGGCCCTGACTATCCGACCGAAGCTGAAGTGATCACGCCAAAATCAGATTTGAAAAAGCTCTATACCAGCGGACGCGGATCCATCAAGATGCGCGCTTTGTGGCATAAAGAAAGCAATGAAATTGTGATCACAGCGTTGCCGCATCAAGTCTCTGGTGCCAAATTATTAGAGCAAATCGCCAATCAGATGCGGGCGAAAAAGCTGCCGATGGTGGATGATTTACGCGATGAGTCGGATCATGAAAATCCAACGCGTATTGTCATCGTTCCGCGCTCGAATCGTGTTGACTGTGATCAGCTGATGGATCACTTATTCGCGTCGACCGATTTAGAGAAAAGCTATCGCGTTAACCTCAATATGATTGGCCTGGACGGTCGGCCGCAGGTCAAAGGCTTACACGGCATTTTGTCTGAATGGTTAACCTTCCGACGCCAAACCGTAAGACGTCGCCTTGAGCATCGCTTGGAAAAAGTGCTCGCTCGCCTGCATATTTTGGAGGGCTTACTCGCCGCTTACCTCAATATTGACGAGGTGATTGAGATCATCCGCAGTGAAGATGAGCCAAAGGCGGAGTTGATTCAGCGCTTCGGTTTGAGTGAGAAACAGGCCGAAGCCATTCTTGAGATCAAGTTGCGCCAGTTGGCCAAGTTAGAAGAGATTAAAATTCGCGGTGAGCAAGATGAGTTGAGCAAAGAGCGCGACAAACTCGAAACATTGCTGGGGTCAGATCGTCGGTTAAACACCTTGATCAAAAAAGAAATCCTAGCGGATGCAGAAAAATATGGTGACGACCGCCGTTCTCCTTTGATCGAGCGTGCCGAGGCCAAAGCGTTAACGGAACGTGATTTAGTCCCCAGTGAGCCCATCACTGTGGTGTTATCTGACAAAGGTTGGATTCGTCATGCCAAAGGCCATGATGTTGATGCCAGCAGCCTAAATTACAAAGCCGGGGATCAATTCCTCGATGCCGCACCGGGTAAGAGTAATCAACCTGCGGTGTTCTTGGGATCAGATGGGCGCAGTTATGCGATCGAATCGCATACCTTGCCGTCAGCACGAAGCCAAGGCGAGCCGATTACGGGTCGAATTAATATCACGCCAGGATCATCGATTCGTCATGTACTCATGGCAGATGAAAACCAGTTTATGCTGATGGCTTCCGATGCGGGCTATGGCTTTGTGTGTAAACAAGCCGATATGCTGTCAAAAAACCGCAGCGGCAAAGCCTTGCTAACGGTGCCCGCGCATGCTGAGGTGATGCCGCCTCGTCAAATCAGCCAGCTAGAAACGGATTTGATTGTGGCTATTTCTAATGAAGGGCGAATGCTGGTCTTTCCTGTGCATGAACTTCCCCAGTTGAGCAAAGGCAAAGGCAATAAAATCATTAATATCCCTGGCGCACGCGCGAAATCGCGTGAAGAAGTGTTAAGTCAGCTCTACGTTGTGCCTGACGATGTAGGGATTACTCTGCACGCAGGTAAACGGAAATTAACGTTAAAGCCAGGCGATTTAGCCCATTATCGTGGCGAACGTGGTCGTCGAGGGAGTATGCTGCCTCGAGGCCTTCAGCGCGTCGATGAGATAGACATTCTCACTGATGAATAACACAACGTCCGCCCTTGTGATTAAGGGCGGCGTGGGTGCATTTTTGTGCTGAATCCGTATACTGACTCGCCTTCTAGGCTGGCTCTTTGGAGAGAGAAATGATTTTTGTCGCGCGACTGCTGGCATTATTAATTGCCGCTGTGTTGCTGTTTGTCTTTGGCGGGCTTTACTGCTTATTAAGCCCCCGTAATCCCCGTAATTGCTATCATATCAGTAAATGGTTTGGGCGCCTCTCTCGTTTATTTGGGATTCGCTTGGAACTGCGTTTTGCCGAAGGCGCACCGCGCGAGCCCGGTGCCAGTGTTTGTATTGCCAACCACCAAAGTAACTGGGATATGGTGACCTTATCTAATGCATTAATGCCTGGCGCGGTCACCGTTGGTAAAAAAAGCCTCTTGTGGGTACCTATTTTTGGCCAGCTTTATTGGCTAACCGGCAACGTATTGATTGATCGAGCGAACCGCAGTAAAGCGATGGGGACCATTGCGCAGGTGACGGAAAAGATCCGTGCCAAGCAACTGAGCGTATGGTTATTCCCAGAGGGGACACGTTCTCGCGGGCGTGGGTTATTGCCTTTTAAAACCGGCGCGTTTCACGCCGCTATCGGTGCCAACGTGCCTTTGATCCCGATCGTATGCAGCTCAACGCATCATTTAAAAGCCAATCGTTGGAACAATGGTCATGTGATTGTTGAAGTGATGGCACCGATTTCATCTGAGGGCTACGATAAAGACAATGTTCGTGCGCTTGCTAAACACTGCCACCAGGTGATGAAAAGCAAGTTAGAACAGCTTGATGCAGAAGTTGCGGAACGTAATCAACGCGACTGCTAATTGAGGATTCAGCTATGACTTCAACCCAGCGCCACCATGTTGTGTTGGTCTCACCTAATGGTGAACCACAAGGGATCGCTGAAAAGTTGGAGGCGCATCAGCAAGGATGGCTGCATATGGCCTTCTCCGTTATGTTATTTCGATGCAACGCCAATGGGGAACGTGAGTATCTACTCCAACGTCGGGCGGCAGATAAATATCATAGTGGCGGGTTGTGGACTAACACCTGTTGTTCACACCCCAAACAGGATGAACCGATTGCCGCAGCGGCAAAGCGGCGTCTATACGAAGAGTTAGGTATTGCGCGTCCACTCAACTTTATGATGGGACCTTGGTTTGAATATCGCGCAGAGTTGGGCAACGGGTTGATTGAACACGAGTTGGATCAAGTCATTGCCTGTGAGGTGAATCGCGTCGATATGATCTTAAACCCAGATGAGGTAGAAGATTGTCGCTGGTGGCCGGAAAGTGAGGTGAGGCAGGCAGTCGCAGAGAGCCCTGAGCGATTTACCGCATGGTTTGAGCAGGTACTGACCCGGATTCATGCGATGGTTGAGTTGCCAACCGCCTCGCAGATATAAACCGAGATTGGCTGGGTGACAATTAAGCGGCGTCGTCGACGCCGCTTTTTTTCTTTAAGCGCTACGTACTGCGATAGCTTCAATTTCAATATCAACATCTTTGGGCAGGCGTGCCACTTCAACACACGAACGTGCTGGATAGTTTTCTACCCCGTGCTCGTCAAAGAATGCACCATACACTTTGTTGATATCGGCAAAGTCTTCCATGTTTTTCACAAACGCAGTGAGCTTAGCAATATCGTTCACTTTCAGTCCTGCCGCTTCGACAACCGCTTTAACATTATCCAGCGACTGGCGTGCTTGCGCCGTAATTTCTGGTGAAATCTGTCCAGTTACCGGGTTAACCGGGATTTGGCCAGAAGTAAGGATCATATTGCCAAGATCAACCCCTTGTGAATAAGGACCGATCGCTTCTGGCGCTTGTTCAGTTTGCAGTACTTGGATCATTGTCTATTCCTTTGTTAAAACGCAACACCTATAGTCTGCAACGGTTATCCAGCCAGGTAAAGCCGTTTACACGGGGGCAAGGCGATCACGGACCACTTGCTCGCAGGCACTGAGATCGCTTAAGCGGCGAGGGGCGACCAAAATGGTGTCGTTGCCGCCTACCGTGCCTAAAATTAAGGGGTGCCGGTGAAGATCGATTAAGCGTGCAATCAGTTGGGCACCGCCTGGATGTGTTTTTACCACCACCATGGCGTGGCTACAGGTGATCGCGTCAATTTGTGATCCAACCGAAGAGATCGCATACACAGGCTCCATCTCGCCACTCAGCGTATAGACTTTTTGTCCATGCGCATTGGGTACTTTGGCGACCCCCAGCTTGGATAATAACCGAGAGACAGTCGATTGGCTGACATCAAGATAGCCAAGATCCACCAGTTGCTGACGCACAGCATCTTGGGTAGTAAAGCTTTGGGTTTGGAGTAAATGCCGGCACGTTGAAAGGATATCGTCCTCTGGTGTGGCGGCTGTTACCGATAGAATTGCATCATCAACCACGGGCAACCCCTTATAATTAACGGCACTTTACTTTAATATCAGTAGATAAAACTGATGATTAGCGATTCAATCGCATATGCTATCAGTTGCGGTAAAGGGAAACCTTGATGCGTGTCACTGCGTGGTATCAAGAGGAGAAGCAGGGCGCCGTGTGACGCCCTGTTAGGGGATTAATCGCCGAGGGTGGCGACCATCACCGCTTTGATGGTGTGTAAGCGATTTTCTGCTTCGTCAAAAACGATAGAGCAGTCTGACTCAAACACATCTTCGGTGACTTCTAGTCCTTTTAGGCCGTATTTTTGTTCTATTTCGGCGCCGACGGTGGTTTCGTTATTATGGAACGCGGGCAAGCAATGCATGAATTTTACATGTGGATTACCGGTTGCTTTCACTACATCCATATTGACTTGATAGGGTTTCATCATCGCGACGCGCTCGTCCCAAGCCTCTTTAGACTCGCCCATGGAAACCCAGACGTCGGTATACAAGAAATCACAATCTTTAACGCCTTCTTGTACGTCTTCGGTGAGCGTAATGCGCGCGCCGGTTTGCTCTGCAATTTCACGGCATTGTGTCACCAATGCGTCTTCCGGCCAGAATGCTTTTGGTGCAACCAAGCGAATATCCATCCCCATTTTCGCTGCACCGACCATCAGGGAGTTTCCCATGTTGTTGCGAGCATCGCCTAGATAAGCAAAGCGCATTTCATGAAGCTGCTTACCACGGCCATGTTCGAGCATGGTCATTAAATCGGCTAAGATTTGTGTAGGGTGAAACTCGGTGGTCAGGCCATTCCATACAGGTACCCCGGCAAACTCACCGAGCTCTTCGACAATGTCTTGTCCAAAGCCACGGTATTCAATACCGTCATACATGCGGCCGAGTACGCGAGCGGTGTCTTTCATCGACTCTTTATGACCAATTTGAGAGCCGGTTGGGCCGATGTAGCTGACTTGGCCGCCTTGGTCGAACGCAGCGGTTTCAAAGGCACAGCGGGTGCGTGTTGAGGCTTTTTCGAAGATCAGAGCAATGTTCTTACCTTTTAGACGCGGCGTTTCATAACCGTTGTATTTGGCTTTTTTGAGTTCAATAGCCATGTCGATAAAGTGTTGGATCTCACGAGGCGTGAAGTCCAGTAGTTTCAGAAAGTTACGGTTGCGTAGGTTAAAAGCCATAATGGGAAATCCTCTTCGTTATTGGTCTCAGGCTTGTGCAGGAGCAGGTTGGCCGTGAGAAATATTGTTTTTATTCACTGAATGTGGACGAATACGCGTGCCCGCCTGACCGGCTAGAATCGCTAAACCATCTTCTAAAGCGCCGATGCCAACCAGTTTTCCACCTTGGCGCACAAATTCGCACGAGGCATCAATTTTAGGCCCCATTGAGCCTGCATCGAAGGTGTATTGGCTTAGATCCTCGGGCGTTGTCTCGGCGATGGCCCGTTGATTGGGTTGACCATAGTCGAGATAGACCGCCTCGGCATCGGTCAAAATCAGCAGAGCGTCGGCATTGATTTGGCGGGCTAAGAATGCGGCTGACATGTCTTTATCAATTACCGCTTCAATGCCTTTGAGTTGATCACCTTCTTTAATGACTGGGATACCGCCACCACCGGTACAAATCACTAAATGCCCCTGTTTGATCAAGCTGGCAATGGCATCATCCTCAATAATGCCAGTGGGTTGCGGGCTAGGTACCACCCGACGGAAATATTGGCCATCCGGTTTGATATCCCAGCCATATTTGTCAGCAAGCTGATTCGCTTCTTGTTGGTCATACACGGGGCCAATCGGTTTGGTCGGATTGGCAAATGCTGGATCCTTGGGATCAACCGTCATTTGCGTGAGCATACAAGACACATGTTGATCCGGTGCTAAGTTATGTAGCTCTTGCATCAGCATGTAGCCAATCATGCCTTGGGTTTCAGAGCCGAGCACATCCAACGGATAAGGGGTCACAGATTTATACTCTAACCCTTGCAGTGCCAATAAGCCGACTTGTGGGCCATTGCCATGAACCAGAACGACGTTATATTGCTCACCAATCGCCGCGATGGTTTTTGCCGCTTTGGCGATATTGGCACGTTGAATGTCGGCTTCTAAAGGTTCGCCTCGACGCAGGAGGGCGTTGCCACCTAATGCAACCACGACAGTGGGTTTATTCATAATCATACTCTCTACAGTCGTTGGGGCTGAGCGCAAGCAGGCTCAGCCCAATGCGTTTTAAATACCATCACGATGGATAGGGCAGCTCATGCAGCGCGCGCCACCCCGGCCGCGGCCCAATTCGTCACCGGGAATCGACAAGACAGTGATACCCGCTTTATCGTATTTTTCGTTGGTATAGGTATTCCGTTCATAGCCCACCACGACACCAGGACGAACGGTGAGTACGTTGTTGGCATCATTCCATTGCTCACGCTCGGCTTCAAAGCTGTCACCGCCTGTGGTAATCAGATTCAGTGGGCCGACATCAAGTCCTTTTTCAATCGCGGTCAGGAAGTAATCCTCTTCGCGAACATTGAGTTTGCCAGTGCGATCACCGGTGAGGCTCCAGCATTTGATGTCTTTGCGAATCACTTCTGGGTATACCGAGAAGGTATCTTCGCGCATATGGGTCATCACGGTATCAAGGTGCATGCATGAGCGGTGTTTAGGGAGTTCCATCGCAATCACTTGCTTGGCTTGTCCGTGTTTGAACAAACTGGATGCGAGGTTTTCTACCCCTTGCGGCGTGGTGCGTTCAGACATCCCAATGAGGACCACGCCTTTACCCAAGACAGTGACATCGCCGCCTTCGATAGTGGCATTGTCATAATCAATGTTCTCGCCACCAAAGTAGGTAATAAAGTCGCCATTGGCGAAACGTGGGTGCCATCTATAAATGGCGCGTAGATGGTTGGTTTCACGTTTACGCGCCGGTTTAGCCATTGGGTTAATCGATACGCCGCCGTATAACCAGCACGAGGTATCTCGCGTAAATAAGTGATTAGGCAGTGGATCGATAATAAAGTCTGAAGGGGCATGCATCGCTTGCAACATCGATGTTGTCGCCAGCGGAAGCTCAGAGTAGGCGAGCCCGCCTAAGAACATCGACGCTAACTCATGATGAGGAAGATCATTTAAGTAGCAGCGGATATCGTTCGCAAACGACGGACCAAAGGTATAGTCAGATATTTTTAGGTTCATCAGCCAAGCTTTGGCTTCAGGGACATCCAGCGTTTCAGCCAGCAGGTTTTGCAACAATAAGACTTCCACACCCTGGTCTCGAAGCGTTTGTGCGAACTTGTCATGCTCTTCACCTGCGCGTTCAACGGAAAGTACATCATCGAAAAGCAGGTCGTGACAGTTAGAGGGAGTGAGGTGTGTCAAAGCACGCTCAGGACGGTGTAACATCACTGTACGTAATTGACCAATTTCTGAGCCGACATAGAAGTTGTTCATCTTTCTTTCTCCGTATATCTCTGCTTGGCTTTTCATCGGAAGGGATAAATAAAAAGTGCAGATTTATTATTGGGTACAAATTCATTCTAACGCGGCGTGATAATGGAACTGGAAGTTGGATCACATTGACTCAATACATCCTAGAGAGCGGTTTTTACCCTGTGTTAATGGTATTTATGGCAGATGATTTACGTGGTCTTTAATAATTAATCACTTTTAATGATTGCTTAGCGTTTTTATTTTTTTATCTTCAGAGTTTGCGCGGACTTTTTGTTTGTTTTATGCCTATTTTATTTTGCGTGTATTAAAGCTTATGCGTCATTAATGAATGACTATCTTTTGATTTTTTTTAATTTAACAAGTACAGGCGATTTTTTGGTTTGAAT
>NZ_MUFI01000040.1:0-40476 GCF_001996265.1 Salinivibrio sp. MA440 | reverse complement strand
CTTCAGAACAAGGATTGTTGATTTTACGATTGATGATATACATGGCGGAAGAGATAAAGTAATTAGGGTTTCCAATCGAAATACACAAAGTATTTTAGATCGGTTATTTAAAAAGCTTGGAAAGGAACACTCATCACAAAGTTTCCTTTATTCTTCTATTAAAAAGTTATCTGGTTCAATTTTTGATCTAGATTTTACTATTCATACAGAGCGTGAAGAGTTCAAGTTTAATGAGCGTGGCGTGTGGAAAAACTAACAAGCGCCTGCAATCTGCCTCTGGCAGTTGAGGCGGGCGTTAACTGCCCGGAGGTAAAGTGGGTATTCAAAGGCAAGAGACATTGATCCATTGGAACTTTTTCTTATCCATTGAAGAGGATCTAGATAGGCTTGGACGTTTTGTGGATTTCTCTGCGAACGATGACGCATTCTCAATTGAGATTGCTAGACTATTTTTGGCTGCGAGTGCGGAGGTCGATGTTGTTCTCAAACAACTATGCAAGGCGTTGAATCCTGACAGTGAGGCAAGCTCAATTAATGCTTATCAAGCTGAGTTACTGACTGTATTGCCTAACTTCCAGGAATTTGAAGTGATTCTTCCAAGGTATGGGCTGACTTTGAAGCCTTGGATAGACTGGGGGAATAATCATCCTCCCTTTTGGTGGCAAGATCACAACAAAGTAAAGCATCACCGCCATGAGCATTTCGATAAAGCAAATCTAAAAAATTGCCTGAACTCTATCGCGGCTCTCTATGTATCGGTGCTGCATCTTTATCAGCAGCAAGCCTCAGAAGGTGAGCTATTGCAGCTCCCTAGGTTATTCAATGTTGCCGATAGGCACTTCGGCGGCACTGAAATGGGGCGCTATGGACATTCGTTCAAATATAATTTGCTGTAGCAGTTAACAAGGCCAGGCACAGCGACGGCTTTTTCGTTGTGGCTTCGCCTTCACTACAAAGCCGCGCGTGCTGGCGGCGTTATGAACTACAGGGATAAACAGTGTATTCCATTGAAAAAGCGTCTTTAAATCACATCGAAAGGCTAGTAGAAATTCAAATATCTGCTTTTTCGAATGATCGTAAAGTATGTGGTGCTGGTCCACCGGGTTTCGATAGTACTGAGTACCAAATAGTATGCCTTGAAAGCTACTTTTACTTTGTGATTAAACGTTCGAAAGAAGTAGTAGGTGGTTTTTACTTTTCAGTTGATGAAGAGCGCTTGAATCTTATTCGGCTTTTTGTTGAACCAAGCTATCAGCGTCAAGGACTGGGTAAAATGGTTCTTGATTACCTAGTAAGGCAGGTTTCACATGGTATGTATATTGAGCTAGAAACTCCGACTTTTAACACAGACGCTCATAGGTTTTACGAAAGGAATGGCTTTCACAAGGCTGAAAAGGTTGACTACAAGTCTGGGAGTTCCTTTTTGTATAGGATGCTGGTCTAATCAATCACGTTCATAATAATATAATTAGGAATCCGCTGGACTTGGTCTGTTCCCACGCAGGAGCGTGGAGTTGTACCCGTGAGAGGCCGCACCAACCCCAACCACTGAACCAAACCGAACCACGTTCGTACTGGGTATCGTTATTTTTAACCGAATCAATATCTAACGGGGTGAGCGTGAATCAAATCAATCCAGCCAAGTTACGTAATAGCAAGTGGACGGCGGTCAAACCCATCCATCGCGAGAAGCACTTTTTGGTCTCCGACGTCGAGTATGATGAAGACGGTGTGGTGGTGTTATGCGTGCTCGAGTCGGTGCTATCGAAAAAAGAGTATCCGATTGACTGGCGTGAGCTCAAAAATGATGAGAAGTGGCGTCAAGGGTGGAAATGAATAAACGCGGTGTGAGTATCTAAAATAGGCGAGGTTATCGAGCAGAGTGTGGTACAGTCCGCGCCCTGTTTTCACGCATCTTTGTGATGTTGGCTGCCGCTAAATAAAGGTCTCGTTCATGCCGTTTTCTGCTCTCTCCTTGTGTTCTACATTGCTTCACGCACTGCCCACCGCGTTTAAAAAACCAACGGCCATTCAAGCGTTGGCGATCCCAGAGCTGTTAGCCGGTCATGATGTATTGGCATTGGCAAACACCGGTAGCGGCAAAACGCTTGCCTACGGTTTGCCTTTGCTGGAAGCGTTAAACGCAAACCCTCAGCATCAAGCGCTGATTTTAGTGCCAACGCGTGAGCTGGCGATGCAGGTCAGTGACGCGATCAACCAAGTGGGTAGCGCCTTAGATCTCAGTGCCATTTGCTTGTGTGGCGGTGTTGATAAAGCGGCGCAACAACAAGCACTGGCGGACAATCCCAACATTTTTGTGGCGACGACAGGGCGCTTGGTAGATTTAGCCAATAATGGTTTGGATTTGAGCACGGTACATTATCTTATTTTGGATGAAGCGGATCGTTTGCTCGATATGGGGTTTTGGCCGGATGTGCAAAATATTGCGATGCAAACTGCACGTAAACGCCAAACTGCGATGTTTTCAGCGACGTTTTCCGATGCGCTCAAGCAAAAAGCCAACCAGCTAATGGTTGCGCCAAAACAGCTCGCCGCGCATCAAGAAAACAGCACCAATCAAGAGGTCACTGAAACATTTTACTTGGTCAACAAAGGTAGCA
Organism: Salinivibrio sp. MA440; assembly: GCF_001996265.1. NCBI lineage: Bacteria > Pseudomonadati > Pseudomonadota > Gammaproteobacteria > Vibrionales > Vibrionaceae > Salinivibrio > Salinivibrio sp. MA440. The sequence goes on along the minus strand of NZ_MUFI01000040.1, from coordinate 37,855 downwards.
AAGCGAAAGCCTTGATTGAATGCATCAAGCAGCATGCTTGGCCGCAGGTGTTGGTGTTTGTGGGAGCGAAAGAAAATGCCGATGGCTTGGCGAAAAAGCTCAACAAAGCGGGCATCTCGGCCAGTGCACTTCATGGCAATAAAGTTCAAACCGAGCGAGAGCAAGCCCTGGCGCAATTCAAATCTGGCCAAATCAACGTGTTGATCGCCACCGATCTATTAGCGCGTGGCATTCACATTGAACACTTACCGGTGGTGATTAATGTTGAATTGCCCATGCACGCCGAGACCTATATTCACCGCGTGGGGCGCACTGCTCGTGCTGGTGAACAAGGTGTGGCTATGTCTTTGGTGTGTCATGGCGAAATGGACGCACTGAACGCCATTCGTCAACTCACGCAAAGAGCATTGCCGGTGCAAGAGCTGGACGGTTTTCCGGTGACAGACAAACCATCGATAGGGGAAAGCAAACGCGCTCCTCGCGACAAGAAAGCCAACCGACGCACGAATGCGAAAAAGAGCATTAAGCAGTTTCAAACAAAGCCGAAACGCCCAGCGCCGGGGGCAAAGTAAGGCGTGTCAGGGTTGTTATTTGAGGTGGAAGATTTGCTCTGTTTCTAGCGATGTCATCGCGCGTACCTGACGCCAAATGTAATAGAAAATACCGAACATCATCAACATGCTAGGGATAGCAATCATCGGATAACTGTATAGCGTCATCTTACCCAGCTCTTCATTAAAGGCGGGCGTTCCCGCAGGGCTGGTCACGATCCAAGTCGCCAGGAAGTAATTCATCGCTGATGAAAACGCAAAGGTGCTGGCGAATAGATAGTTAGACCGCATCAGACAACGTTCAAAGGCTGAGGATTGACCATTCTCTTTTAAACGCTGATTAATCAACGAGAGGTTGAGCACGGTGTCATTCAATATTAACTTTTGCATCAGTGGGTAGCGGGTAAAGGTTGAGCCCAATACGGTTAAACCGATGAGGCCCGGGATCAGCGCCTCTTTTAAGGCTAACCAACGCGTATCTAGCTCCAACAAGCCAATACCGCCTGTCAGTAACACGCTGATAAAGCCAAGTGCAGCGATAAAATTGAATTTCTGGTTGCGGACCAGATCCATCCCGCCGTATATGAGAGGAAACGCCAAAGCGACGACCAATGCCGTGGCTGTGCCTAGGTATTCATCTCCGCTCAACTTCATCAGGATGATCGAGGGGATAAAAACGTTGAACAGGATTTCAAACAGGGGACTCGGCTTCTTCGCCGTCGTGTTACTCATAGTATTTTACTGACTCTACGCGACATGAGCTGCCATTGTACTGTGCCACGTAGTGTTCATCTAGTCGCGATTGATGTAAAGCGTTACAGCGCCTTGTTGTGTAACTATGTGTGAAATCAGCAGGTGCTTGGCTCTTAATCGCTTTCACTTTTAAGCATTAAGCGGAGTGCGTCGCATAAACCAGCATGCTGGTGTAACCCACATAGCAGGCGAGCAGTAATACCCCTTCCGCGCGGTTAATTTCGCGTGTCTTGCCAAAGCGAACAGAGACCAAAATCAGCAATACGGTCACAGCCAGCATCACCATCCAATCTCGCCAGAAGACTTCTCTACCAATCTCGTTAATGGGCTCGATAAGGCCGGCGATACCAATCACGGCCAGCGCATTGAACATGTTCGAGCCGACCACGTTGCCCACGGCGATATCGTGTTCGCCTTTGCGGGCAGCGATGATAGACGCTGCCAATTCAGGGAGGGAAGTGCCGAGGGCGACGATGGTTAGGCCAACAATCAAATCACTCACGCCAAGTTGTTGCGCGATTTCAACCGCGCCCCATACCAAAATCCGCGAGCTAATAATCAGCAGCACTAGGCCAATCACCAGCCATATCAACGCCTGTTTTCTAGAAAGTGGTTGATTGGTTAGCTCGGCATTCACCTCCTGCGCGAGCGGATCGTCATTGGTTTGCATAGCATGCTTGATGGACCATCCAACCAGCAGTAAAAATCCACCGATTAAGATCAAGGCTTCGGTAAAGCTAATGGCATAATTCCATAGCATGGCGCCAACCGCCAAAGTGACGACGAGAAGAATCGGTAATTCTTTACGGACAATGGTGGAATGCACCGCAATCGGGGCGATCAGCGTGGTGACCCCGAGAATTAAGGTGATATTGACGATGTTAGAGCCTATCGCATTGCCCAGCGCTAACGCCGGGTTGCCATCCATCGCGGCCATCGCCGAAACCACCATTTCTGGCGCGGATGTGCCAAACCCGACCACCAACATGCCGATTAATAAAGGAGGCACGTTGGCGTACTGAGCACTCGCAGCCGCGCCGTCGACAAATCTGTCGGCACTCCATACCAACAACGCAAATCCAGCGATAATCGCAAGTGTTGCTAGCAGCATAGGTTCCCCTTCATTAATACGAGAAAATGAATATCGGTAGATAGTGACGTCGTGATAGTAGCCTATTGAGAGGAAGCTTCAACAGAAATTTAGGCTGATCGTAAAGTAAACGTATTATGACTTAAGCGCATAGACATCATGATAAAGTTTCATTTAGATCATGGGCAAGTCAGCGCTAGACTGGGAGTCATTAACCATTGGTATCGTCTAGGAGACTGATATGTTTGAAGCCCTCGTCCTCAAGCAAGAAAACAAGCAAACTATTTCACATATCGAGCAACTCGATGAGTCACAACTTCCTAACGGAGAGGTGCTTGTTGCTGTTGATTACTCGTCGCTCAATTATAAAGACGGCTTAGCGATTACTGGTAAAGGCAAGATCATCCGGCACTTTCCGATGGTACCGGGCGTTGATCTTGTTGGACGGGTACTGGCGTCTGACGACGTTCGCTACCAAGCGGGCGATGCTGTGGTACTCACGGGTTGGGGCGTTGGCGAAAACCACTGGGGAGGGATGGCGCAGAAAGCAAGGCTAAAGGCAGATTGGCTTGTTCCTCTTTGCGAGAAGCTAACTCCAAAACAATCCATGATGGTGGGTACTGCCGGATTAACCGCCATGCTCTGTGTTCAAGCTTTGCGTGATGCGGGCGTCCAGCCTGGTAATGGCCCTGTTCTCGTGACCGGCGCCAGTGGTGGTGTCGGCTCGGTCGCTGTGACCTTATTAGCGCAATTAGGCTTCGAAGTTGCAGCGGTGACAGGTCGCGTGGAACAAAATGAGTCGTTACTGAAAACACTGGGTGCCAGTCAAATCATTGAGCGTAGTTCTATGGAAGAGCCGCCTCGACCGTTAGAAAAACAATGCTGGGCCGGCGCTATTGATACCGTGGGTAGCCAGGTTTTAGCGAAAGTCCTCAGCCAAATGAATTACGGTGGCACAGTGGCTGCCTGTGGATTAGCGGGTGGCTTTGATCTGCCAACCACTGTCATGCCATTTATTCTACGAAATGTGTGCTTGCAAGGAATTGATTCCGTTAGCTGCCCGCGTGAAAAACGTATTGCTGCGTGGGAGCAACTCGCGTCGCTATTACCGGCGAGTTACTTTGAGCAAGCGTGCAATGAAATTACCCTAAACGAAACGCCTGATTTTGCCGAGAAAATTATTAATGGCCAAGTATCTGGCCGTACTGTCATCAAGCTTTAATCAAGCGCGTTAAAAAAGAGGTAAGGTCCACTAGGGCCTTACCTCGTCCAATTTAATGTCTTTAACACGTTTAGCAATCAGTTTCCCACACTCTTCTTTGAGGATACCTCGCAACCACTCCTGTGCGGGTGAATGTTCACAGCGTGGGTGCCAAATCATCGAGTAATCGAACGGTGTAAAATGAAAGGGGAGTGATTTCACCACCAGATCGTAACGATCGGACACCAAGAAGGCTAAGTCGGCCGGTACTGTGATAATGAGTGGTACGGTGTCGATAATCGCTAAGGCGGCCTCTAAATGATACGCCCTAAGTACCATTCTTCGTGCGGGTTTATCCTCTAATGCGCTTTCAATTAGCGCTTTTACACCATCACTGATTGCGATCATCGCATGAGGAAATTGCAGATAGTCATCCAGCGTCATACGCTGATCGGCAAGTGGATGCTGTTTTGATAAAAGGCATAGCACACCTACTCGCCCGAGTGTTTCATGCTGTAACAAGGCCTCGGGATGACTAGGCCGACATATCGCGAGATCTGCCCGGCCATAGGTGAGTTGCTCTTTTAGTCGTTCATTTTGAAGCGGCAAAAACTCAAATGCGATATTCGGGGCTTCTTGATAGAGACGTGGAAGCGCAAATGGCAAGATGGTTTGCATCGCATAATCGGTTGTTGCAATCGTAAACGTCTGCTCGCAACACATAGGATTAAAATCAAGTGGTGATAACAACTGCTGAAAAGATGCGAGTGGTTGATCCAGTGCACGATTTACGGATAGGGCTTTTTCTGTTGGGATAAGATGTTGCCCTTGGCGGGTAAACAAGGGATCTGCGAGTAACTCTCGTAATCGCCCTAATACGCGGCTCATTGCGGATTGGCTTACGTTTAAACGCGCCGCTGCTCGGCTTACGCTGAGCTCTTCAATTAAAATACGCAACGCGACGAGCAAATTTAAATCTCGACGATAAATTTCTTCTATTTCCATATCATGCTTAGCTGAACAATCAGTTGTAACAGTGTAACCAATACAACAAAAAACATCCCTGTCGATATTGCGTTGGATTAATTGAAATTGCTAAATCAGCTTTTACTTGGAACATATTCGTTGATCGTGACAAGCGCCTCTTCAACCAAGTCGCCTAACCTGTTTAGTTAGGGGGTTCATTTTCTATTTTCTCTTATCGATTTAACCCACACTCGCCTTCTTTAACGCATACCAATCAATCTCCTTTGGTAGGGGGACATCGTGATGATCGCGTGTCACAGCAAGAAAGGTCGCGTCGGTAGCGCTGAAATAACGACTAGTCATTGTCCATTGGCCATTACTGATAAAAAACTCTAATGAGCTGGTATCGGCGAGGACTTGTAGCGGTAACTCTTCCAACTGCTCAGGCAAGTGAATACAGCGACGGGTGTCTCCTTCCGTGGCGAGGCTTGTACTTCTATCAAGCGTTAGGGTGCGATTGTTGCCGTCAATGGTGAGGGCACAACCAGACGGCTCCGTCGATGTCGCATGAGAAGCAATGCCACTGCGACTGTGAAAATACAGAGTGTATTGTCCGCTTTTTGGAATGGGTAGACTGGTACTGAGCTCAAATTGCTTGGTGCCCAAATCCACGGAGGTCGCGTCGCTCTCGGTGCGAATCACTAAAAGTTGCTGAGGACCTCTGAGGCGTTGCAGTGCGGTCGCTGGACGCTGATAAATTTGCCCATTTTCCCAGCGTAACTCACGTGGACAGGTTAACTGATGCAACCAGCCCGCACTTTGACTGGGTTGATCCACCTCGTCTGGGAGACCCATCCAAGCTATTAGCATGCGCTTATTGTCAGGGGTCTGAGCTGTCTGTGGCGCATAAAAATCAAACCCATGATCCAGTATCTGCCAGTCATCAAGTTTGATGCCGTCTGCTTCTAGTGTGGCTTTGGCGTAACCATTATGGTGAGGCACGTGGTGATCGGGCGTTGGCGCTGTGCTGCCTTGTGGGCAGAGGATACACAGCCATTGGTCGTTTAATGGGAACAGATCGGGACATTCCCACATATAGCCATGGTCGCCGAAGCTGTCGCCACTCAATCCGTCGTAGCGCCAATGCAGGCCATCAATGGAGGAATACTGCGCCAGGCGACCTATTTTGTCTTCACGCTGTGCGCCAAGTAACATCCGGTAGTGTTCGCCATCATAAATGACTTTGGGATCGCGAATATGTTCGGTGACGCCAGCAGGTGGGGCATCAATCACTGGCCCAAGCTTTTCAAAGTGAATGCCATCGGTTGACCGAGCCACACACTGGGTGGTTTGGCGTAGGCGCTCAGGGCCAATACGGGTGTTGCCGGTGTAATAAAGCCATAAGGCGTCGTTTATTACCATGGCGTGACCCGAAAACACCCCGTGACTGTCATACCAATCGCTGGGGGTAAGACCAAGGGGCGCGCTGCGCCATTGCACCCCATCAGGGCTGATTAAATGCACCCAAAATTTGTCTTTGTGCTCGCAGGCAAAAGGATACCACTGATAGAAAAGGTGATAGTGCCCTTGAAAATAGATAAAACCATTGGGGTCATTGAGCAGCCCTTGGGGTGGACTGATATGCCAAGTTGGACGATGGAAGTCTGTCTTGCTGATTGAAGCGTAGCAGGGCGCGGCTTGTTCACGCAGGTTGTAATCGATAAGGCGTCCCAGAGCCGTCAGTGTGTTCTGATTCACGGGGTGAGCAAGTGTGATTTGGCGCAGCGAATGGTCAATCGTATTGATTGAAAGGGCTTCTTGGTTTACGCGCTCAAGCTCAATGAGCTCAATGATTATTTTGTCTTGATGACGCAATACGCGGCGCAGATTATCTGCGCCACCGCACGCATCAACCAAGCTTGCTGGGGTTATTTCCATCTATCCGTACCAATGCTATTTTCGGGAACGTTCCAAAAATAGCGAATAAGAGGGTAAGAGTGCAAGTGGAATTTACCTCTTCTGCTTAACATATCGCCTTTTTAGGGGCAGGTGTCACGGCTAACGTAGTTAAATCCCATCACTAATTTAGAGACATGGCTTTGTCCCGTTTCCAGTAATTCAAGCAACATTTTTGCGCCGCTTTCACCTGCCGCATCAAAGGCATAGTTAAAGGTGGATAGGCTCGGTGATACTACGTGTGCAAGCTCATCATCACCCACACCAATCAGTTTCACAGTGTGACCCGGTGTGATCCCATGTGTTTGTAGGGCTTGGATGGCACCAATAGCAATACGGTCGGTGGCGCAAAAAACGCCGTCTGTCTCTGGATATTGATCGAGCATAGCGGTCATCGCGACATGGCCAGATTGAATCGAGAATTGCCCTTGATAATGGAATAAAGGTTCGGTTTGACTGAGTGTGGTCAACGCATTCTCAAGTCCTTGATAGCGCTGCTGATCAACCGCGATGTCTGCGGCTTGCACACCTAGGAATCCGATACGTTGACAACCGGCTTTAATCAGTTGCTCGCCGGCGCAAAAGCCAACCCGGTAATCATCATGAATCACGCTGGGGATGCTGTAAGGAGAGCCATCTTGACCAATCACCACGACTGGTGCACTCGAGCGCTTAATTGCTTGGACCAAGGCGGGGTTGAGTGTCGATGCAAACAGTAGGATCCCTTCTACGCGTTTTTGGTTGAATAAATCGAGATAATGACAAATACGCTGATCGTCCTGGCGAGTGTTAGCCAAAAGCACTTGTTTCCCTTTTTGATCAAACACATGACTCAGGCCATCGACACTGGCTGACATGGCGTGGGATGACACTCGTGGGACAATGACACCGATAAGGTTAGTTTTATTGGATTTTAAATCCTTAGCGATTTGGTTAACGACATAGCCGCATTGCTCGATGGCGCGGTTCACTTTTTCAATGGTCGCTGGTTTCACGCCATATTCTTGGTTAATTACGCGTGACACGGTTGATTTGGAAACACCCGCCAAACGGGCGACATCATTCAAGCTAGCCATGAGTTCTCCTTTGCTTAGCGCATCATCATCGGTGCATTTAGTGCTCCTTTGCAAACAAACCTATCCAAACTCCCTTTTTTTAGTGATAAATATCACATTTATGGCAGGGGGTGAACCATGATTTACTGATCGGTATCACAGCCATAATCCCTGATACTTGATGGATTAAAGGATTCAGCTCATTATTTTCGGGATCGTTCCCGAAAGTGTGGAACGTGTGACGGCCACATTAGAAAAAATAGCGACGGTGGCAAAGACAGTGAGAGCGTGCAGGGGAAGTAGCCATGAACTACCAAAAAATAGCACAACAACTACTCGATAAACTGGGTGGAAAAGAAAATATCGCAGCGGCGGCACATTGTGCCACGCGGCTAAGACTCGCACTTCATGATGATAGCCTCGCGGATTTAAGCGCGATTGAATCAATTGAAGGTGTGAAAGGGCAGTTCCAAGTCAGTGGTCAGTTACAGATCATTTTCGGCTCGGGCATTGTCAATAATGTTTATGCTGAGTTCAGCAAATTGACGGGTCAGTCAGATATGTCGTCGAAAGACGTCGCTGCCGCCGGTGCCGAGAAACAAAATTGGCTACAACGTGCGGTAAAAGGGCTGTCAGACATTTTTGTTCCCATTATTCCAGCCATTGTCGCCGGTGGTCTGTTGATGGGGATTTTCAACATCCTCACCGCGCCAGGTTTGATTATCGATGGCAAGTCCTTGATTGAGGCCTACCCACAAATGGGTGATCTGGCCAGTATGATCAATACGTTCGCTAATGCGCCATTTGTGTTCTTACCTGTACTGCTTGCGTTTTCTGCGAGTAAAAAGTTTGGTGCTAACCCCTTTTTGGGGGCCGCGTTAGGCATGTTAATGGTTCACCCAGACTTGCTTAATGGCTGGGGCTTTGGTGGTGCGGCAGTGTCTGGAGATATCCCGGTGTGGGAAATCTTTGGCTTTGAGATCGAAAAAGTCGGTTATCAAGGGTCGGTGCTGCCGGTGCTGGTTGCAACCTATATTCTCGCACAAGTGGAGCAAGGGTTACGTCGCATTATTCCCTCAGTGTTGGATAACTTGCTGACCCCCTTGCTGGCGATTTTTATTACCGGACTGATCACCTTTACCTTGGTAGGCCCGTTTACACGAGAGCTCGGCTTTTTGCTCGGCGATGGTCTGAACTGGGTCTATGAATCCGCAGGGATGATTGGCGGTGCTTTGTTTGGCTTTGTGTATGCACCTTTTGTGATCACCGGGATGCACCACAGCTTTATCGCGATTGAAACTCAATTATTGGCCGATATTGCAGTCACTGGCGGTACCTTTATTTTCCCTATCGCGGCGATGTCGAATGTGGCGCAAGGTGCAGCCTGTTTAGCGTTTGGGCTAAAAACCGTGGACGTCAAAGCGAAAGGGATTGCGATGCCTGCAGGGGTGACAGCACTGCTCGGGATCACTGAGCCTGCGATGTTTGGTATTAACCTTAAATACCGTTATCCGTTTATTGGTGCGCTTGCAGGTGCGACCTGTGCGGGGGCTTTTGTCACCTTCTTTAAAGTGAAAGCACAAGCGTTGGGCGCAGCGGGTCTACCAGGGATCATCTCCATTCGCCCTGACGGTGTGGTGCCTTATATCATTGGTATGGCGATTGCCTTTGTTGTTGCGTTTTCCGTAACTTATGTATTGGGCGCCCGTAAAAAATACGCACAAGCTGCGGCGGCGTAATCGAGTCTTGAACGAGGAGCAAGCGTAATGAGCAAGGTATGGGTTACCGGTGATGCCGTGGTGGATTTGATCCCTGATGGCGAGCATCACTACCTGAAATGTCCAGGTGGTGCCCCGGCTAACGTCGCCGTGGCAGTCAGTCGACTTGGTGGACAAACAGGCTTTATTGGCCGCGTTGGTGGCGATCCGCTTGGTCGTTTTATGCAGACTACCTTAGCAAATGAAGGTGTGGACATTGCGTTTATGCATCGCGACGAGGCGCAACGTACCTCAACTGTATTAGTCGAGCTGGATGATCATGGTGAACGAAGCTTCACCTTTATGGTTAAGCCCAGTGCCGACCAGTTTGTTCAGCCGTACGACTTCCCATTGTTCGAAGAAGGGCAGTGGTTGCATGCTTGCTCCATTGCCCTTGCGAACGAGCCATCACGCTCTGCTACACTCGGCGCGATGCAAGCATGTCGTGAAAATGGTGGCTTTGTCAGCTTTGATCCTAATTTGCGTGATGATCTTTGGCAAAGTGAATCACAGATGTTAGAGATTGTGTGGCAAGCCTTGCCGTTGGCGGATGTGGTTAAGGTGTCTGATGATGAGCTTGTCATACTCACTAAGCACCTACGCACTGAAAATAACTCTGTGAAAGCAGGGTTAGCCGCATTATCTGAGCGCGCACCGAATGTGTCTTTGTGGGTGGTGACACAGGGCAGTGAAGGTGCCCGCGTCGCGTTCAACCATACTGTTTGGCAGGTGCCGACCACACCGGCAAACGTGGTGGATACCACAGGCGCAGGTGATGCGTTTATGGGCGGTTTGCTTGCTGCGCTCGCCCAGTTGCCTGAGTGGCAGACACCAGAAGCAGTCACCAAGGCAGTGCGCCAAGGCAACCGTTGTGGCGCGCTGGCTACAACAGAAAAAGGGGCAATGACTGCATTACCCACAGCGGATCAGCTCAGCGTTGAATAGCGCCATATCCGCGCAATTCACGACGCGCCCTCACTGTTGGGTAGGGCGCGTTCGGGGGCGATAAGCGGCAGGGTAATGGTGAAGCAGCTACCGTGTTCGGGCTCACTTTGTACCTCAATGCGACCACCGAGGATGCCGGTGACGAGGTTGAAGGTGATATGCAAACCAAGCCCCGACCCACCTTGCCCGAGTCGGGTGGTGTAAAAGGGATCAAAAATACGTTTTTGTACTTCGGGCGTCATTCCTGCGCCATCATCGTGTATGCGGATACTCACACTCTCGGTTGTCGCCATGGTGGCTATGACGTGTATGTGCCCAGCGTCACGCCCGATAAACGCATGAATTAACGCATTATTGATTAAGTTGATCAACGTTTGGGTGAGTGCACCCGGGTAGCTGTTAAGCAGAATACCCGCTGGAATAGCGACTTCGAGCTGGTGCGGCGCGCGCTGAAGTGTCGGTCGCATCGAGAGAAGGACTTCGTTCATCAACAGATGTAGTTCAAAGTCGCGTCTGTGGTCACTGGTTTGATCCACCGCGAGTTGCTTAAAGGCACGAATTAATTCGGAGGCCCGTAACATATTACGTTCAATAATACGTGTCCCGTCTTCAACATGGTTGAGAAACTGATCGAGGTCGTCGCGGGTGATTGGCTGCTCGAGTTTGTGAACGAATTCGTGTTTGGTATCGAGTATCGAGGTGGAAGACATCCGGGCGTTACCGATGGGTGTATTCAACTCATGCGCCACGCCAGAGACCAACGAGCCGAGTGATGCCAACTTTTCATTCTGAACCAATTCCTCTTGAATCGCTTCGAGTCGTCTAAGTAGTGACTTAAGTTTTTCACCGTACGCGTTAACGGCTTGGCGCAATTCGCCTACCTCGTTCATCTTACCTACCGCCAACTCTTGGGTGGTTTCACCTTCAATGAGCTCTCGGATTTGCTGGGTGGTCTGTTGAATTTTACCTAATAGGTTGCGAGCGGTAATCGCGGCGATAATTCCCACAACGAGCAACAGCCCGCCAATGGCGAACATCAGGAACAGTCCCATGCTATCGGCAGCCGCTGTCATTTTGCTTTTGGGCACGACGAGACCGATCACCCAATCGGTTTGAGGGTATTTAATAATATGAACGTAAGCGGCTTCGTTTAGCACGCCGTCGTTCTTTATCGTGATCAGTTGACTATCTTGGAGAGATTGACTTGCCTGCAACGCTTCTTGTAGCCAAGGGAGCGCTTGCTCTAACTCGGTAACCGTTCGCAGCGTATTTCGATAAGGATTAAATCTTACCGCTACTTCGGGGAAGCTTATCGCTTTGTTATCAGCGTCCAAGGCGAACACATAGCCATCGTTTTCTTTGCCATAACGAGACAGAATGTCGGCAATGCCGCTCAGCTTCATGTCGACCGTTGCCACCCCAACAAAGCGATCGTTTTCTTTCATAGGCACGGTACAGGTAATCATGGATTCTTTGGTAAACGGGTCGATATAAGCGTTGGACCAACGGCAGCGATCGATAGGTGCTTGTTTTCCTGCTAGGTACCAGCGTTCATTATGGTAACCCTTGCCATCAGGGTTGTTGTAATCATCATAGTATTCCATATCGGGTCCTGTGCGGCCCCAAAAAAAACTACGTCGTTCTACGCCCGGTGTGAAGGTGTTGGGCTCCGGCCAGATCCCCCCACCGGCAATTGTGGGATCGCCATGATTGTTAAAGATCGGGGGAAAGAGGCTGCGGAATAGCGCTTCGTCTTTAGGAAGGTTGGTGCCCTTTAAGGCGATCGTACTGGTTAACAGTTCGATCTGTCCGAGTTTGGCATCGAGCAAGTCCAAGAGACCATGCTGGCTTATGGCGATTTTTTGGTGTCGCTGGTCAATCAGATCGGGCTTTACTTTCCATTCGACCACCGCAAAGATTGTGAGTAGCGCCATGACGAGAACAAGCGCGAGACCGAAAGCAATTTGGTGACGGATTGTTGGGGTAGGAGTGGGCATTGGAGATACATCCTTTCTTCTCGATTGGCTGCCGTGCGCACAGATCGCCTATTACTGCCAGTATTATCTAAGCTCAGCAATGATGATTAAGCCATCTCTCATCAGTGTAGCCCTCAGTGTGCATTTATGTGGTGAGAAAAAGCATATGTGAAAAAGTACACGTAATAAGCATATAAAAACCCCCTTAGCTATCCATCGCTAAGGGGGAGGCAGGGTTTTCGGTATTGCGAAATAAAGCGTGCGAGCTTTATTTGATATTGACGACCATCTTGCCGAAGTTACGGCCTTCTAGCACATCAATCAGTGCTTGCGGCGCTTGCTCAAAGCCATCCACCGCGTGTTCACGGTAATGAATTTGGCCTTCGCCGACCCATTTGGCCATATCATGCGCGAACTCAGGGTAGCGGTGCGCATAGTCATCAAAGATAATAAAACCTTTGATGGTTAAGCGCTTAACCAAGATGGTGCCCATCAACTGTGAGAGGCGATCTGGGCCATCGGGCAAGGCAGTGTTGTTGTACTGTGACACCAATCCACACACTGGAATGCGAGCACCGGTGTTGAGCAGTGGCATTACACCATCAAACACTTTGCCCCCGACGTTTTCAAAATAGATATCAATGCCTTGAGGGCAGGCTTCAGCGAGTTGCTCGGCAAAGTTGTCTGCTTTGTGGTCGATACAGGCGTCAACGTTGAGGTTTTCACGTGCGTATTGACATTTTTCTTCGCCACCGGCAATCGCTACTACGTGGCAACCTTTTAGCTTACCAATTTGCGCAACGGTTGCGCCGACGGGACCGGTTGCCGCCGCAACCACTAGGGTATCGCCTTCTTGGGGCTGGCCAATATCCAGTAAGCCCATGTAAGCGGTAAAGCCTGGCATCCCTAAGATACCGAGCGCGTAAGAAACCGGCGCCAGATCCGGATTGAGTTTGATCAGCGTATCGCCGTTTACAACTGAATGCGTTTCCCAACCTTTGTAAGCGAGTACCCAATCACCCGGGTGGTAATCGGCATGGTTAGACTCCAGCACTTTACCCACGGTAGCACCGACCATTAGGCCATCAATTGCCACCGGCTCGGCGTACGATTTTGCATCACTCATACGACCGCGCATGTATGGGTCGATAGATAAGTGGTGGTTTTCAATTAAAACGTCATGGTTGCCGAGAGCAGGAATATCCACTTCTTCTAAGCGAAAGTTCTCTGCAGTAGGCGCCCCTACGGGGCGCGATGCAAGAACAAAACGTTGGTTCATTGGTGATGACATGTGTGTCCTCCCTTATTCAGTACGGGAATTAAAGCGCGGCTTGCAGCACGCGGCGGCAAACATCCGGGGTCACATCGCCGTGCTCACCGAGCTGAGTCATGCCGTGCTGAGTTAAGCTTTCAATCAATGGTTCAATCGCGCTTTCGTCCAAGTCATAGTCGCTCATGCGTGTTTTCACGTTCATGCGCTCAAAGAAATCGCGGGTTTTCTCAATCGCTTGTTGAGCCTTTTCTGCTTCGCTGCCTTGCTCAATATGCCAGACACGCTCAGCAAATTGTGCGAGCTTGGCTTGTTTTTGCTCAAACTTCTCATTCAACATTGCCGGCAACACAACCGCGAGGGTTTGTGCATGGTCCAAACCATGTTGGGCAGTCAGCTCGTGACCAAGCATATGGGTTGACCAATCTTGTGGTACACCCACGCCAATCAAACCATTCAGCGCGAGAGTCGCGGTCCACATCAAGCTGGCACGGATGTTGTAATCTTCCGGGGTTTCCAGCGCTTGTGGGCCAAGCTCGATCAAGGTTTGTAGCAGGCCTTCGGCGAATCTGTCTTGTACCGGTGCGTTAGCTGGATAAGTGAGGTATTGCTCAACCACGTGAACAAACGCATCAACGGCACCGTTGCCGACTTGACGGATAGGTAAGGTATAGGTTTTTACCGGATCCAATACTGAGAATTGTGGAAACACCAATTCGCTCATAAACGGCAATTTCGCTTGCATTGACTCGCGATTGACTACCGAGCCCTTGTTCATTTCTGAGCCAGTAGCAGGCAAGGTGAGCACGGTGCCAAATGGCAGTGCGGCTTCGATTTTGCTGCCCATGCTGGTGAGAATGTCCCATGCATCGCCATCGTATTTCGCTGCTGCTGCAACAAATTTGGTGCCGTCGATCACCGATCCACCGCCGACAGCGAGCAGATAGTCGTAGCCTTCTTCACGCACTTTTTCGACCGCTTTCATTAGCGTGTCGTAGCGTGGGTTAGGCTCAATACCACTGAACAGGCCAAATTGACGCTCGCCAAGTGCTTGTTCAACTTCACCTAAGGTGCCGGTTTTGCGTGCACTCTGGCCACCGAAAAGAACCAAAACTTTTGCTGCGGCTGGGATGAGCCGATCCAGCTCGGCAATTTTACCTTCGCCAAAAACGATACGTGTGGGATTGTAGAACTCAAAGTTGTTCATTGCTCATCCTTCCTTTTCATTGTTGTCAGTCAATCAGTTTTCTCGTTTGATTAGACCGGTCGTCTAGTTAACGTTTATTTAAAACCCGCCTTGGCGGGTCTTGTTGAAATGCTTGTTTTATCAAAAAACCGGAAATGAAATGCTCACTAGCACCTCATCGTTGTTCCTCTTATGCTGCGTTTGTTCGTTTGACTTTTATACTAGTCAGCCAAGCCGAGTTTTTGTTGCGTAATGGTCATCGCCTGCGCTAGATGGCTGTCATTACGGTGCAGTTTTGTTAACAGTGTTGCCCCTAACCATAGCTGGTAAAGCGTCGTCGCCGTGGTTAAGGCGTTGTCATGGTTAAAATTGCTTTCGTCGAGCGCGAGTGCACTCGCTAAGCTACCAATCAGTTTGTCGGTGCCATCACGCAACGCAAGCCGCATGGGCTCGGAAAGATCTGCCACCTCAGCGCTTAGCTTAACGACCAAGCAAGTTTGAACGGGATCCATACTGCAGTACTGGGCCTGCCAAAGGGTAAAGTAGCGATGAACTCGCGTAATAGGCGGCAGCGTAGTGTCTGACAGCAAACTGTTTACTTCCGCTAAATAACGCGAAAAATAGTGCTGCAATACCGCCTGACCAAATTGCTCTTTTGAAGCAAAATAATGGTAAAACGACCCTTTCGGGACGCCGGCTTGTTTCAGTATTGCGCTAAGACCCACACCACTAAAGCCAAACTGCGCCATTACATTAACACCCGTATCCAGCAAATGCTGGTGGGTAGCGTTGTGGCTGGTGTGTTCTAATGTGCTACTTGATTTCATGTGGTATAGCATAATGAAGATTAGACCGGTCGTCTAGTGTTGTGTGTGATTTTTTTATCAGGGGATACAGAAAGGGGATTTAACGCAACATCACCCAGCCTGAGTGATATTTCCCGTATTTTAAGTCCGAAAAGCACTAAGCTGTTGTGCATTGTCGGATTTCTCTTCTAATCTTGATGGTGAGAGAGAAAAGGCGTAAATACGCAGTAACGGAACGCGGGAGGGCCGATGAATGTACTATCTTGTCAGCATGTCAGTGAGTTGATCGATCAGTCGATTACGCTTATTGACGGAACAGATACTGAATATGCTATGACGCTTGTTCGTGTTGATACCCATCCTGGTCATGGCGATGAAGTAAACGACCATTACGTCGAGAATTTCAGTTTGGTATTAAAAGGTCCTGAAGACACGCGCTTTCCTCAGGGAAATTATTTGCTCAGTCATCCAGAGTTAGGAGAGCAGATCCTCCATATGCTACCTGTAGGTGATGCGACGTATACCATCACCATCAATACCCAAGCCTGAACAGCCATTCTTACTGCTGGTTAAATAACCGCCACTCAACCACTTAGCACTTTCTTTTGATAGATTAGTCGCGCAAATTAAGTAGAATAAAGCGGCTAAGCTAGCAGTAGGGAGGTTATATGTTTGCCTGGCTGAGTGGCTTATTTGAAAAAGAACAGCTGCAAGCGTCTGTCTGGGTGAGAGACATCGTGGCGAGTAATCCGAAAGGGAGCTACGCCAAATACAAAAATTACTATGATCGCCACATCAATCGGATCCTCAAAAGTTATCACAAGGATTTTCTCCGCTTTGAGAAGTTCGCGGTACGTAACTATAAGCACAGCGATCAATCCGTCTTTATGGCAGTTAAAGTCGCTAGCTATGCCTACCAGCTTGGGCAGTTAAAAGTGGCGGCTTGTATTACTGCTGCGGTGATTTCTACCTGCAACCGTGCTAAAAGAGGCGATGCACAAGTTCACCCCAAACTGTATCGCGCGACGATAGTGTTGCATAAAAAAATCCTAGAGACAGGTAAGACGACGAAAAAACAAAAAAGCGCAGAACCAGCTTGATAGGTCACAAGCTGGTGGCTTTTTGTGCATTTAATAAAAATGTCATAAACCTATTCAGCCCCCGCCAAATCTGAATAAGTGATGTCTGTCACGGTTTCTATTCCATCCCTATGAGTCAATTTGTTCTGGTCATTCATTCGCCACACTGATAGAGTCCCATCCCTCACACACCTTGTGAGCGAACTAATGCTTAAATCTACACAAAATAACGACCGACTTGTTGCCGTATTTACTATCGGCTTTGTCGCTGTATTTCTTGCCTTTGCCCTGTTTGACCTAAAACACTTTTCCTCTGTGATCCAGTCTCTATTCTCTGAGTCTGCCAACCTTTTTGGTTACTGGTGGCAGTGGCTAATGGTCATCAATTTCGTATTGGCGCTAGCTATTGGCGGCAGTAAATTTGGTAAATTGAAACTTGGCGCCACCGATACCGTCTCAATGAGCCGTTTCCGTTGGGTTGCGATGATCATGTGTACCCTGCTTGCCGGCGGTGGTGTCTTTTGGTCAGCGGCTGAGCCTATCTATCACTTCATGACGCCACCACCAGCACTGGGTGAGATGGAAGCGGGTGTGATGGAAACCGTCGCCCCTGCGTTAAGCCAAAGCTTTTTCCACTGGGGCTTCTTAGCCTGGGCGGTATTAGGCACCTTGGCGACGATTGTACTGATGTATGCGCACCACCAGGCAGGCGTACGCTTGCGTCCTCGTGCACTCTTGTACCCTTTGCTCGGTGACAAGCTAGAAAATCACTGGCTTGGCTCTGTGATCGACGCTTGTTCGATCATTGCCGTAGCTGCCGGAACCATTGGTCCAATTGGCTTCTTAGCAACCCAGTTGGGTTATAGCTTGGAAAGCTTTGTGGGCATTGAAAATACCATGCCGATGCAAATGCTGATCTTGGCTGCTGTCGTGGCTATTTATTCCATCTCTGCGTTTACCGGTATGGATAAAGGTTTGCAATGGCTGAGCCGTATGAACGTTATCGGCGCCGCAGTGTTACTTGGTGCGGTTATCGTGCTCGGTCCTACCGGCTTTATCTTTGAGCAATTTGGCTCGGGCTTTAGCTACTACCTGAACAACATGCATACTCTCGCACTGAATACCGATAATGGTGGCTGGAACGCATGGTGGACCTGGTTCTTCTGGGGCTGGTTTATTGGTTTTGCTCCGATGATGGCTATCTTCATTGCGCGCATTTCTAAAGGCCGTTCGATTCGTGAGCTAATTTTCGCTGTTGCGATTTGTGCCCCAATTGCCACTAACTTCTGGTTCTCAGTATTGGGCGGTACCGGTATCTTCTATGAGTTGCAATCACCCGGTAGTATTTCTGGTCCCATGGCGGATGCCGGCTTACCCGCGATTTTGATTGCGTCACTGTCACAGCTGCCTTACAGCGTGATTCTGATCCCAGCGTTTATGTTGCTTACCACGACGTTTGTGGCAACCACTGGCGATTCAATGGCGTATTCGATTGCGATGGCTGTGTCTGGTGATAACCAACCAACCCGTAAACATCGCCTGTTCTGGGCGATTGTGATGGGCGTGGTCGCTGGTGTGCTTCTGCTCGCCGGAGACGGTGGTTTGAACGCGCTCCAGTCGTTCATTGTGATCACTGCAGTGCCTGTGTCTTTCTTGATTGCATTTACCTTTATCACCGGCCCAATAGCCGTGATGCGGATGCAAAAAGAAAAAGAAGCGAACCTGGCGCTAGAGCCTGCGACGGCCAATTAATGGCGTCATACATAGCTTAAAGAAAAAGCGCCGAATGTCGGCGCTTTTTTTATATCTGGCCTTCCTCGGGAGGTGCTATTTAGGTTGCCACTGCCCGCTGGTGACCAGTTTATCCATTACCTTATCGACCGCCACTTTGGCTTTTGCGACGATATCGTCCACTTCATTGGGTGTCACCACCAGTGGGGGCGCAAAGCCGAGAATATCGCCATGTGGCATCGCACGCGCAATTAGCCCTTGCTCTAAACACGCAGCCGCCACTTGTGGCCCCACTTTTAGGCTGGGATCAAAGTGACTGCGATGGGCGCGGTCAGGCGAGAACTCCAGCGCATGCAGTAACCCCACTCCGCGGCTATCGCCAATTAATGGGTGATCGGCAAAGGCGGCTTTCATTTTCATTTGCAGATATTCGCCCGTGGTTGCGGCGTTCTGAGTCAGATTCTCGCGCTCAATGATATCAAGATTACACAGTGCTGCCGCGGCGCCCAATGGATGCCCAGAGTAGGTATAGCCATGACCAATGGCGCCCCACGTATCGGTACCATCTTCAAGCACCTCCCAGACGCGATGCCCAACCATTACCCCAGACAGTGGCTGATACGCAGACGTTAACCCTTTGGCGACTGTGATAAGATCGGGTTTCATGTCGTAATAAATCGAGCCAAAATCACTGCCAATTCGGCCAAAGCCACACACTACTTCATCGGCGATCAGCAGTACGTCATATTTATCCAGCACTTTACGAATGGCCGCCCAGTAGCCCTCGGGGGGCGGTACGATACCACCGGTGCCGAGTACAGGTTCGGCAATCATGGCGGCGACGGTATCGGGGCCTTCAGCCAAGATCATTTTTTCCAGTTCATCCGCGCAGTGTTGTGCGAACTCTGGCTCTGTCATACCACTGTCTTCACGGCGATAGTAGTAGGGCGCCATCGTGTGTTTGATGCGTTCAATTGGTAAATCAAAGTGCGCATGGAACAAAGGCAGGCCGGTTAGTGAGCCGGACGCCACGCTAGAGCCATGGTAGCCCCGGTCGCGTGAGATAATTTTCTTTTTCTCGGGTTTACCGCGGGCGTTATTGTAATACCAAACAATTTTAAGCTGGGTTTCATTGGCATCACTCCCCGACATACCGTAGTACACCTTACTCATGCCAGGCGCCATGTTGATTAAGCGGTCTGATAAGGTTACCAAGGCCTCATTGGTGTGGCCAACATAGGTATGATAGTAGGCGAGCTTTTTCGCTTGCTCGTAGATGGCTTCTGCCATTTCTTCACGGCCATAGCCGATATTCACGCAATACAAGCCCGCGAAGCCGTCAATCAGCTCAACGCCTTCAGAATCGGTGATCCGGATCCCTTTACCTGACGCGATCACTCGGCCAGGCATTTCGCCATGCGCATACTGCTTGAGGTGCGTAGAGGGATGGAACACGGTATTTCTGTCTTTTTCTAGCAACGCTTTTGTTTCTGGACGCATGATCAGTCTCCTTATCCGTCAGCAAACCTGAATTAACTGCCGCTTACCGTGGGTAGGCCACCTAAACAGTAGTATTTGATTTCACTAAATTCGTCGATGCCGTAACGGCTTCCTTCTCGGCCTAAGCCCGACTGCTTGACGCCACCAAATGGAATCGGGTGGCCGGTCATTTTCACTGAATTGACACTGACCATCCCGACTTCTAAGCCGCGCAGACAGCGCCAAATATCTCGAATATCATGGCCATACACATACGCTGATAAGCCATATTCGGTATCGTTGCCCATGGCGATGGCTTCGTCTAAGTCATCGTAGGCAATCACAGCTGCGACGGGACAGAAAGTTTCTTCTTGATAGACCAACATCTCCGACGTCACCTTGGTGATAAGCGTAGGCGCAAAGAAGTTCTCACCCAGGTTGGGATTTAATTTGCCGCCCATCACAGTTGCCCCTTTGGCAATGGCATCATCGACGAGCGATTGCGCTTTCTCGACCGCACGGCGTGAAATTAATGGGCCAATGTCTGTGCTTGGCAATAGACCATTCCCCACTTCGAGTTCATCCATCAGTGCGGCAAAGGCATCGACGAACGCTTGATGTTTGTCACGTGGCACTAAAATTTTATTCGCCGCCAGGCAATCTTGGCCTGACGTTTGGAATTTTGCATCGATAGCGGCGCGAGCGGCTTGTTGAATATCCATATCAGGCAGCACGATAAAAGGCGCATTTCCCCCAAGCTCCATGGCGCATTTTTTTACGGTTTGGGCGCTTTGTTCTAGCAGTAGCCGGCCAACACGGGTAGAGCCGGTAAAGCTGAGCGCTTTGACTTTTTCACTTTGACACAATTGTGCTGAGACCATGGGAGGATCGCCTAAAATGACATTAAACACGCCGGCAGGGATCCCCGCACGCTCTGCAAGCTCGGCCAATGCGAGTGCAGAGAAGGGCGTTTCTTCTGCGGGTTTAACTATCACGCTGCAGCCAATGGCGAGTGCGGCAGCGGCTTTGCGCGTGATCATGGCATTGGGAAAGTTCCATGGCGTGATCAACGCCGCAACACCGATGGGCTCACGCAATGTGGCTAGATGTGCGTTGGGGATATGGCTAGGCATGGTGTCGCCATATACCCGCTTAGCCTCTTCAGCAAACCAGTGAATGAATGAGGCCCCGTACTCCACCTCGCCCTCGGCATCGCGCAAGGTTTTGCCTTGTTCGAGCACCATGAGGTGAGCAAGATCGTGTTGATTTTCCATAATTAGATCGTGCCACCGCATTAGCCGTTTTGCCCGCGTTTCAGCTGACTCGGCGCGCCACAGGTGAAACGCCGCTTCGGCATCATCAATGGTTTGGTTCACTTGTGCGGCACTCAAGGCAGCGGTATAGCCCAACACTTCGCCGGTTGCGGGGTTTAAAACTGGCGTATCGGACTCGCCATTGACCCATTTGCCATTGCAATACGCCAGTTGCCGAAATAGGCGCTGATCGTCAAGATACGCGAGCACATCGGCGCTTGCTTTACCGGTCGCATCGTGACGTAGTGTATTGGCCGCTGATCCTGTGTAGTGAAGATCACGTGATTGGAATACGGTCATACTCCCTCCTCTGACAAAATCGCCACGCTGCCTATCAGCGTTTGCTTACTCTTACTGTATGCAACTTATCGAAAAGAGGTTTTTTGTTAGACGACGATAAAACGGTGTTTTTTTCTGAACCCTACCTTTTACCGAATAAAATTTTCTGCAGGCTTATCCATTCGCGGCGGTGTCAGGAGCCTCGAGCGGGAGCGTGAGGGCGGGACGTTTCACTTGTTTGGTGACGATATAGGTGTAGTACTGTTTGATACCAAGATCATCAGTAAGCCAACGGTCAATCAAGCGTTGATAGTAGTCGATATCGGTGACGCCAAGGCGGACGATATAGTCAATCCCGCCACCTGTGGCCCAGCATTCTTTGACATCGTCACAAGCTTGCATGGCGCGCTCAAAGCGTTGAAAGCTCTGCACATCATGTTGGCCGAGGGTGATTTCAACTAATACGGTATTGAGCTTGATCACGGCATCAGGGTTAATACGCGCGCCGTAGCCTTCAATGACGCCCGCTTGCTCGAGCCGTTTTACTCTTTCCCAACAAGGGCTTACGGATAGGTTGATGGCGTGCGCGAGGTTCGACTTGGTGATGCGCCCATCTTGCTGCAGTATGTGTAGGATTTTGATGTCAAATTTGTCGAGCTTCATCTCACCTCCGTCATACAGGTTCGGCAATGACTGCAAAGGTATCACCGATATAAATCCGCCCGAGATGGCGTTTGGCCAGTAAAATGCCATCGCGTTCGGCATAGTAGGGAACGGGTTCGGTGCCAGTACGCTCGATATTATGCACTTTACCAATCAAATCCCCTTGCTTGATGGTATCGCCCAAGTGTACACAGAACTCAATAATGCCGGCATGCTCACTTTGTACATAGCAGTGTTTATCGGGTAGTTCGAGCTTGACGGGCGTAGCCGGTGGATGGCGATAGTCGTCTTGTAAAATACCTGAAAACACTAAAAAATTATGAATGCCGCGTTGGGTAATCGCGATCGATTCAGGTGTACTGGTGCCGCCGCCACCCAGCTCGGTGGTAACAAACACTTTGCCTTGTTGCTCGACGGCAGTGTCGTACATGCTGGTGGCGTCCATTTCGGTGGTTTGCACTTGATACGGCGCGCCAAACAGGCGAGCCCCCTCGGCACAGGCATCGGCTTGTTGCAGGTTTTCTAACCGATGTGAGGCAGCATAGGGAATAAGATCTAAGGTTTTACCGCCTGAGTGAATATCTAAGGCGGTATCACATTGCGGGATCAAATAACGGGTAAAATAGTCCGCAATTTGCTCGGTGACACTGCCGGTCGGGGAGCCTGGGAAGGTACGGTTCATGTTGCCTTGATCCCAAGGTGAGGTGCGTGTGCCTGCTGTTACCGCAGGGGCATTCATCATGGGTAAAATAATCACCCGACCTTTAATGTTGCTTGGTATAAGCTGATGGCATGTATTGAGTAATGCTGTAATACCTTCATACTCATCCCCGTGGTTACCGCCAGTGAGCAACGCGGTTTTACCTTCACCATTTTTAATCACGGTAATGGGAATCGTCACACAGCCCCAAGCGGATTGATCGTGGGAATGGGGCAGTTTGAGAAATCCATGTTGTACACCGTCCGCGTGAAAATCGACTGTGGCTTCAATGGCTGTTGGCTCCATAACTGCTCCTTGCTATAACCGTTCTCACTCTCGCTGCAGTCTTGGGCGTGGCGACCGCTTTTGGTATGTATTGACGTTTTTCACCGTTGGCGGCCTAGGTGCCAAGCCTATAAGAGTGATTTTAAATCATGATGTTATGAGTGTAGCACCTATCCACGAAACGCCAGTGTTTTACAACTAATGTTTTACAAATAGCTGCCGTGGCAAGTCACACAAGGTTTGTGCCCCTTCTTGAGTGATAATGATGCTCTCGGTCGTTTCTATCCCCCAATCTTTCATCCAAAGCCCAGGCATGAAGTGGAAGGTCATGCCTTCGCGCAGGATCGTTTGATCGCTCGGGCGCAAGCTCATGGTGCGCTCGCCCCAGTCAGGGGGATAACTTAGCCCGATAGGGTAGCCACAGCGCGCCCCTTCACGATCGAACCCGTACCGCAATAGCGCGTCGTTAAGGGCATTGGCAATGTCGCCACAGGTATTACCCGGTTTGGCAACCGCGAGACCAGCTTCAAGTCCTGCTTGTAGCGCTTCATCGGCGCGTTTGAACTCATCGCCAGGTTCACCCAAAAAGATGGTGCGTGACAACGGGCAGTGATAGCGACGATGCAC
Organism: Salinivibrio sp. MA440; assembly: GCF_001996265.1. NCBI lineage: Bacteria > Pseudomonadati > Pseudomonadota > Gammaproteobacteria > Vibrionales > Vibrionaceae > Salinivibrio > Salinivibrio sp. MA440. The sequence continues at coordinate 14,187 of NZ_MUFI01000040.1, read as the reverse complement.
GCCAGCGATTTCAAAAAATGTTCCCTCACCACGCTTAAATGGGCGGTCATCCCAGGTTAAGTGAGGCGCTGCCGCATCGCCGCCAGATGGCAACATAGGCACAATGGCAGCGTAATCGCCAAAGTGACCATCATGACCGACGACCGCGTGTTTATTTATTTCGGCTACCAATAAATGTTTGGGCAAGCCGGGTTCTATCATCTCAAAGGCCACGCGGTGCATATTCTCCACAATACGTGCAGCGGTGTGCATATACGTGAGTTCTTGATTAGATTTGACCGCGCGACACCAGTTAACTAGCCCGGTGGTGTCCACCAGGGTTGCCATCGGTAGATTTTCTTTGAGAGATTCGAACGCGGTGGCACTGAAGTAATAATTATCTTTTTCTACCCCAATCCGGCCGCGATCCCAGTAGTTTTCTGCCAGGACATAATTGCAAAGGTACTCCATAGGGTGGAGCGGTGGATTCATGACATAGTGGTCAGGGTAATAGGTGATGCATTCAGCGCTCATGTAAACAGTCCGCAGCGCACCATTGGCGTCTTGGATACGACCAAACCATAACGGATCGCCGGTCGAACCAATCACGACACACTGGGGCACATAAAAAGACCAGCCATCATAGCCTGTCAGCCACGCCATATTCGATGGATCGTGTACCAGCAAGGTATCGATATCGTTCTCTTCCATGGCATAGCGGACCTTGGCTAAACGGGCGCTGTATTCTTCATATGAAAACTTCAATACAACGTCGCTCATACGCTGACTCCTGTTCAATCCCACGACGGTGGTGCTTATAAAACGTACTACTGACCGGTAATTGAACTTGGATCAAGCACGATTACCGGTGCAGAAAGGTGCCGTTTTTCGGTCACGTTATCGAACAAACGGAGAAGGCTTTCGTTTGGTGCGCAGTCCTAATCTAGGTAGTGTCAGGTTGCCGCGTCCAGCTCTCTTATATGAGCTTTTACCACCAACCGGATAAGATTTTGTTTCGCCTCTATTTAAGTGTTAAACCATAGAGTGAAATATCGTCAAGTTTTATTGGCAACAAATTTGTCACTTAAAGTGACAAATTGTGCGAACAGTGGGGGAGAAAAGAGAGTGAATCGCAGCATTAAGATAGAAAAAACAGCGAGAGCGCGTCATTCTAGGGCTAAAGGAGAAAAAATACGCCCTACCGCTTGTTGTGAGCGATAAGGCGCTCGACGCATTACTGCTTTTTCAATTTGTACATATCAGCGAGATCGCCGTTGATGGTCTCGCCATTCATGTCTTGCATAATAACTTGGTTTTCGGCCACGAAGAATTGATTCGGGCTATCAGTTAAGCCTTCAAGAACCACAACGCTGCCTGTTTGATCCCAGGAAAAAGAACCTTCTTCCTTGAATGCTTCTCCCTGTTTACCCAAGTAAGTTTTGCTAAGAACGTAGGTATTGTCTTGGTTAAGCGTCAGTGTGGTATCAATACCTTCACAATCGGCGCAAGGGATCACGCCTTGGTAGGTACCATCCCAGTCCAGCGAGGTTTTGGCGTTGTGGTGATCGGCCATTTCATAAACCGTATCCTCAGCGTTGTCGATAGCCGTTTCCGCACTGTCTAATGCTTGTTCGGTGCCTTCTTTTACTGCAGTTTGGGCGTTTTCTACGCTAGATTCGACTTGCGACTTTCCCTCTTGAGGGTCGTTTGTTTGTTGTTCACAGCCAACTAAAACGGCGACGAGTGCGAGAGGGGCGAGTAGGTATGTTTTTTTCATGTTGACCTCATTGTATCGATGTTAAGTCTGAAGCGATGCGGGCGATGGCCTGCAATGGATGAGACTATTGTAGGCAATGCGCAGGTTAGGCTGTCATTCCTGAGCTAGTATTAGGTCAGCGTTAGACTAGGAAAGTAAATAAACCGTCAATTGATTGTATTGATCTAAGCGGGTACCCATTACGTTTACCTCTTTGGCCTGTTAGTCTAGCTAATGACAATACAGAGTAAATGAATGAAATATCATCCAAACGCGTGACAAGAAGGAGCGATGATGCAACAACATAAAATTTTGATGGTGCTAACATCCCACGATGCCATGGGCGATACGGGTCACCAGACAGGCTTTTGGCTTGAAGAGTTCACGACCCCTTATTACGCGTTTAAAGATGCCGGCGCAAGCATTGTTGTCGCTAGTCCCAAAGGCGGCAAGGCACCGATTGATCCGAATAGCGAGGCGGAAGATGCGCAGGCTGATTCAACACGTCGTTTTGACGGGGACGCTGAGCTACAAGACATGGTTAATAATACCGTCAAGCTAAGTGATATTAATGCTTACGAATATGACGCCATTTTCTATCCCGGTGGCCATGGTCCATTGTGGGACTTGGCGGAAGATCCAACCTCGCGTCAATTGATCGAAACCTTCTATTACCAGGGCAAACCTGTCGGTGCGGTGTGTCATGGCCCGGCTGTGTTCCGTCATACTCGTTCAGATCGCGACGAGCCGTTAGTAAAGGGCAAGCGAGTCACCGGCTTTACCAACGGTGAAGAGGCCGCGGTTGGCTTAACCGAGGTCGTTCCTTTCTTAGTGGAAGATATGCTCAAAGAAAACGGTGGTATGTACGAAAAAGCGGATGATTTTACCTCATTTGTGGTCACCGATGGCAACCTAGTCACTGGGCAAAACCCAGTATCGTCTGAAGCGTGCGTCAATGCGGTATTGGCGTTGTTAAAGTAAGTCATATGATAGTCTTTCGATGAAAGCGCCTGCGGGCGCTTTTTTTTGTATCGGGAGACATTAAGAGGGGGGTTTTTTATCCAATGGATTCGTGTAGATTAAAAACGACACGGATACAAGAGCACGCCGCATGAAAATACTCATCATTGAAGATGACCACGATCTTAGCCTCGCGATTTCAGAATATTTAGAGCTGCATCATATCGACTGTGATTTTGCCTATAACGGCGAAACCGGTGTTCAGCTTGCCAGCCAGCAGACGTTTGATTGTGTGATACTCGATAATATGCTGCCCAAAACACAGGGTATGGCGGTTTGTCGTGAGCTGCGCGAACAGGGCATTGATACCCCGGTGTTAATGCTGACTGCGTGTGATGCGGAAACCGACCAGCTTGAGGGCTTTCGTGCCGGCGTGGATGATTATGTAGTTAAACCTTGCACCATGCCTTTGTTGCTCGCACGTTTACAGGCCTTGCATCGGCGTCATCACCCGGTGCGAGAATGTATTACCATTGCCGATCTGACGATTTATCCCAAAGAGCATATCGCGTCGCGCGGTGACACGCCGCTTAAACTGACCCCTATCGGTTGGAACATTCTGTTGCTACTCGCGCGCCGCTCACCCACTGTGGTGTCCAGAAGCGATATTGAAGAGGCGATTTGGGCCAGCGAGGATGTGCGGCAAGGGACCATTAACGTGCATCTTCACCATTTGCGCAAAGTAGTTGATAAGCCCTTTACAAAAACGCTGATCCACACCCATGTCGGCATTGGTTTGTCCCTTTCCGAGGCTCCGCCTGTATGAGCCAACGTCCTGTTCGAAGCCTCGCGGCACAATCGCGCCGCCAGCTTGTGTTGATGGCGGTGGCGATCTTTATCGGGTTATTGGCGCTTGTCACCGTGTTTAGTTTTTATCAAATCAGTCAGGCAGGCAAAAACTACATGCGGCTCGATGCTATCAAACTAGAGCAAAAGCTGACCGCCGATCCTAACTATCTATTACCCCAAAGCGACACTGTCAGTGCGTATCGAGATTGGCAGTCTATCCCAAAATCGGTGCGTGATTTGTTTTCCTCAGAGCCGATACAACCCGATGATCCGATTGAAATTCAGCGCATTAATTCTAGTGGAGCGCGTGAGTATGGTTATTTGTTGTACTCCGACCAGCATCTATCGCAAGGATTATACCTAGTCGAATTTGAAGCGGCAGAAAAAATCGAAGCATTAGCCGCCATGATTGTCGAGCGCTCTTTGGCCGATGCCAGCGTGTTAATTGCCGCTTTTATGCTGGTGCTTGTCACCGTGATTGGGCTGTTGTTCAACAACGCATTAAAGCCACTGAAAGAGTTGGTGGCATGGTCAGCGCGGGTAAAAACACACCCGGATCAAGCTATCGATGTGCGCTTTTCGGTACGTGAAGTTAACCAAATCGCCGACCACTTGATGGCCTCGTTGCAACAGGTGCGTGAGTATAACCAACGGGAGCAGCAGTTTTTAAAGCATGCCAGCCATGAACTGCGCACGCCCTTGGCGATCATGCAGGCATCCTTGGATACTTTGTCGCTGCGTATCGATAACAAGGATGCCAGTTATCCGGCATTGCAGCGTGCCTCGCGTGCCAACGTTAATATGATGGCGCTGTCTGAATCACTGCTTTGGCTAGCACGGCAACATCCGGATAAGGTTCGTCAATCAAAGGTCGACCTAGGATCGCTTTGCGCAACCCTCGTGGATGAGCTGGCATATCTTGCAGCGCATAAGCCAGTGACTGTCCATATCGATAATCACAGTGATCCTATTTGTATCGAGAGGGAATTGTTTCGTATTGCGAGTACCAACCTGATTCGCAATGCGCTCACCTACAGTGCGCCCGGCGCGATTGAGATTAAGATCACCAATGGGCAGTTTTCGATTGCCAACCCTATTGATTCAGGCGTGGACGAGAATCAGATCGGATTTGGCCTAGGTCTACAGCTTGTTGAACGCATTGCCAGTCAGCTTAACTGGCATTTTGAATTTCAGTGCGACGCTCAGGTGGCGAGGGCGCTGATCAATTGGGAAGCGGCGCACAAAATGACGGGAGTGTCTTAAGGTTTTCTTAATACCGGTTGTTTCAAGATAAGGGCGAACTCTCAGTTACTATTTCGCCATTATGGAGAACAGCCGGTGAACCCATTTGTCACGCTTATCTGTTTACTTTTAACCTTGATGCCTTGGGTTGGACACGCGCAAACCGACAGTATGTCTGGGGATAATTATCTGACCGTCGGTCTGGTCGGCTATACCGAGCCGTCGATTTATAAAGATGGCGAAGATGACCAAGACATTGAGTTGGTGGTTGAGGCGCAATGGGAGGGGATTTTTTATCGTAACGATACCCTAGGTGTGTATCTCGCCGAGGGCGACAGCTGGTATGTGTCGGCGGGTGTGGGCGACGATGTGTTTGGCGACCATACCCGCGGTGACAGTAAAACCCTCAAGGATATGAAAAGCCTCGATAAGGTGTATACCGCTAATCTAACCACGGGATGGGTAACATCGGTGGGCTATTTTGAGCTGGGCTACCATCATGATATCTCGGATAATCATAACAGTGGCGCAGTAGTGGCTCGCTATGGCGCTCCCATAGAGCAAGGCCAGTGGGTGGTGGACCCACAATTGTCACTGACTTGTGTGGGTCGCGCGGTGAGTCGTTATTATGTCGGCGTGTCAGCGCAAGATACCAAAGCTGGCCGACCTACTTACCAACCTGATCAAACCTGCAAATTCCAATCCGACCTCAATCTCTATTACACGCTTGGCCGTGCGCATCATCTGTTGTTGGGGGTGAGCTATCGCCACTATGGCGATGAAGTATCAGACAGCCCGATTGTTGATAGAGATGATCTTTGGTCGTTCAATACCGGCTATTTATACACCTTTTAGCGGCAATTGGGTGGAGGGAGAAAGGGGATGAAGTGGCTAAAGCGAGGCTTGATAGCATTGATGCTGATAGGCGTTTTTGTGGTGATAGCCATGGATGATCCAAACGCGGGGCTGTATCGTCAAGCCATTCAGTTTAACGCAGGCGATAATCAGCTCACGGGTGAGTTAATTTTACCTGAAAGTACTGAAACACCGCATCAGTGTGTGGTGTTTGTGCATGGCTCAGGTGATGTGCCGATCGATGCGTTTGGTTATTACCTCCCACTTTGGCGAGTGTTAGCGGCGAATGGGTGGTGTGCAATGTCTTGGCATAAACCGGGCGTGGGGGATTCCAGCGGAGATTGGCGGTCGCAATCGATGCAAGATCGCGCCGATGAAGTCGCCGTGGCGATTCGCTATTTGCGCCAAGTTTTGGGGCTAAAGGATGGCAAGCTGGGGTTGATGGGCTTTAGCCAAGCTGGTTGGGTGATCCCTAAGGTGGCGCACCAAGTGGAAGATATCGACTTTTTAATCAGTGTAGGCGGTGCAGTCAACTGGATGGCCCAATCCCAGTATTCTGGACGTCAACGACGATTAGCCACCGGATACAGTGAATCCGCTATTGCGGAAGAGCAAGCTGCCGAGGCGACAGTGGATGCCTTGATCCAATCCGGCGCGTCGTATCAGCAGTACCTCAACCACGTAAACTCGAATGGCAACGCGCCCATGAGCGAGGCCTTTTGGCAATTTGTACAACGTAATTGGGCCTCGGATGTGACTGCTGATTTAATCGATCTCGACGTGCCCACGTTAGCGTTGTTTGGTGCGCGGGATGCTTATGTCGACTCAGATAAAACCGCTTCTACGTATCACCAGCTGCTCGCTAACGCGCCGCTGCCTTTTTATCACGTGCGTGTGTTTGAAAATGCCGACCACAGCCTACTGCGCACCGATAATATCGCCAATGCACACAGTGAGCGTCACCGCTGGTTAACACTGGCACGGGTTTGGTGGCAAGGGGAGGCAGCGTTTGCAGATGGCGTGATACCATGCTTAACGTCTTGGCTAGCGCAGTTTAAGAGCGGGCGGCCAACACAGCCTAATATCTGCGCGCCTGAGCAGCCAAGCGATGTAAAGCCAGTACTAAACGCGGATACGACGCAGGGGTAACGTTTCAATTTGCGGTGAATTGGGGTTTAATGCAGACATTGACGCTAACGCTAAGAGAACCAGTATGCAAATATGGGTAGATGCGGACGCTTGTCCGGTCGCGATGCGCGAGATGATTGTTCGTGCGGCACACCGAACACAGATTCAAGCCACCTTTGTAGCCAACCAATTTATTCGTTTGCCGCCGTCGCCCTATGCCAGCGCACGTCAGGTAGAAAAGGGCTTTGATGTGGCGGACAACCAAATTGTTGCCGATGCCGTCGCCGGGGATTTGGTGATCACCCAAGATATTCCCTTAGCGGATGAAGTGATTGAAAAAGGCGTCACGGTAATTAACACCCGCGGTGAATTGCTCACCAAAGAAAACATCCGTGCCCGACTCAATATCCGTGATTTTATGGAAACCATGCGTAGTAGCGGCGTGCACACAGGCGGGCCCGCACCGCTTGGCCCGCAGCAAAAACAAGCCTTTGCCAACCAACTTGATAAATGGCTGGTTAAAGCTCAGCGTTATCATGCTGCGCAAGCAAAATCGTCTGATTAAGCCGGCGCGCTTATTCTCTTACTAAATAGCTTTTCTCACTTAACTTTTCTGCTGGCTAAATAGCAACCGGTGCCCACTCGCTATCTGCGAAGTGGGCAATCAGCGCATCTAGCAATGCGCGCACCGCCGGTGGTTGGTTGCGACGTGACGGGTACAAGGCGTAGATATCCATCGCTTTGGGTTGCCAATCGGGGAGCACGACTTCCAGCTGACCTCGCGCAATGGCACTATGCGCCAAATAAACTGGCTGCATGCTCACGCCCATTCCCTGAATGGCGGCACTGAGTAAGGTTGTCGCCTCGTTGGCAGACAGCTTACCTTGCACCTCAACTGCGGCGTGTTCCTCACCTTTGTCTAAATGCCAAATTGGCCGATCAAATTGTTTGTAACTGAGGCAGCTATGCGCGGTGAGATCGTCTGGTGAGCGGATTGGTGCATGGGCGGCTAAATAATCCGGTGCCGCCACCAAGACGGAATCACACGCGGCGATCGGGCGACCAATTAAGGAAGGGTCGGGGTTGGACGCAATACGGATGGCAATATCAATCCGTTCCGCAATCAAATCGATCGCCTTATCCTGTACTTCAATATCCACATCGACGCCGGGGTGAGCGGCCATAAAGGGCTTTACCGCGGGGATTAATTGCGCAAAACCAAACGACATACTGGTCGCCACCCGCACTTTGCCAGTTAAGCCCGCCTCTTGCTGCCATTGCTGTGTCAGGACATTGGCTTGCTCAACCCATTGTTCCAGTTGTGGCAAGCTTTGTTCGCCGGCGGAGGTTAACGATACTTTGCGCGTAGTGCGCTGTAATAAGCGCACGCCTAACCAGTCTTCTAGCGCTTCGACATGGCGAGTCACCATGGGGCGCGACATCTCAAGACGCTCGGCCGTGGCGGTAAAACTTTGTGTAAGGGCAACATCAATCAATACGCGAGCGGCAGTCAGTGTGTCCATGTCAATCTCATCTTTGCTTAAGAGCTAGCCGTTCGTAACACGGTACGATCAGTTTATATGCTCGAATTATGAAATAATGATGTAAATTATTAGCTATATATTCGAACAAGTCGAGCCCGTAAACTGCGCAGCATCTCAACACCGAATGCAAAACAACGGAGCACGACGATGAAATTGATAAAAACCCTAGCCGCCTCTTTATTACTGACCGGTAGCGCAATGGCAGCAAATAATGCTGAACCCTTGAACCTAGACGTGTATAACGCGGATGGTAATAGCTTCCACGTAAACTCAACCTTGGTGTACGGCGAAACCGAAGCCATGGTGGTTGATACTGGCTTTACTAAAGCAGATGCGCTTCGCATTGCCGCCAAAGTACTGGACTCCGGCAAAGCGCTGACCACCATCTTTATCAGCCAAGCCGACCCTGATTACTACTTTGGTGCGGAAGTGCTGCACGGCATGTTCCCTGACGCAAGAGTGATCACCACACCGGCTGTGCGCGCCACCATTGCAGAAAAACTAGACGGAAAAATGGCATTTTGGACCCCAAAAATGGGTGACAATGCCCCGCAAAATCCCGTGGTGCCCGCAGCTTATACCCGTTCATCATTGACACTGGACGGCCGTAAGATTGAAATTCGCGGCGCGAAAGGCGAGTTGGCTCACCGTCCGTATCTTTGGATCCCAGCCAACAAGGCGATCCTGGGTAACGTCGCCGTGTATGGCAATGTTCACCTGTGGATGGCAGACGCACAATCTGATCACGCACGTGAAGGTTGGGCCGCACAACTACAAGAAATGGCAGCACTGAAACCTGAAATGGTGATCCCAGGCCATATGAAAGCAGGCACGGCACTAAACGCTGACACTATTACCTTTGCCCAGCAGTATTTGCAAGACTTTGCCGAGGCGAAAGCCAACAGCAAAGACAGTGCTGAGCTGATTAAAACCATGCAAGCGAAATATCCGAAAGCGGGTTTGCCGATGGCTTTGGAAATTGGTGCGAAAGTGCACATGGGAGAGATGGAATGGTAAACGTCCACTATATATTTGACCCAATGTGTGGCTGGTGCTTCGGCGCCGCCACCTTGATTGAAAGCCTGAGTAACAACCCTGAGATTAACTTGCAGCTTCATCCAGGTGGTATGCGTGAGCGTGCGCCGATTGAAGACAGCTTTCGTCAACACATTTTGAAGGCAGATCAAACCATTGCCGATCAAACCGGACAGACATTTGGTCAAGCCTATCTTGACCGCGTAGCAAGCGACCAGCCGGTAATTTTGGACTCCTTTATTACCGCGCAAGCTATTCTCGCTGCTCAGCAACTTGATAGTCAGGGCGCAGAGATGCTGAAACGCATCCAGCGTGGCCATTATCAGCAAGGTCGCTCCGTCTATGATGCTGACACGCTCGCAGAGCTTGCCAGTGAGATGAGGATAGAGGCAGAGGCTTGGCAACAGGCGATGAATCGCGCCGAAAATGACGTGATGCCCGCGGTGAATCAAACCCGTCAATTGATGGCAGCGCATGGCTTGCGCGGTTTTCCATCCATGCTGGTGGAGCAAAACGGCCAATGGCAAGCCATCACAGTGAGCCAGTACTATCGGCGCCCAGACGCTTGGCAGGTACTCTGGCAAACGCTAACTCAGACATAAAGCAAACAAACGAAAACGGCGAGCACCAGGCTCGCCGTTTTTATTGCAATCATTGTATGCGTGCCATTTATTTGGGTGCAGTCAGCGGCACCGGCTTTTTGGGCTCAAAGCCTTCGATGATGCGACGTTCAAGTGGGTGCCCGAGACGTGCTTCAATCATACGCAAGTTTTTGGTGTTGTCTTTTGAGACCAATGAAATCGCTTCGCCTTGAGCACTGGCACGGCCGGTACGGCCAATCCGGTGTACGTACTCGTCGGCCGGAAAGGGTAGATCGTAATTGACCACGCGCTCAAGCGACTCAATATCAATGCCGCGTGCGGCGACACCGGTGGCAATTAAAAATTGGATGTCACCATTTTTAAAGTCTTCCAGCAATTGAGTCCGCACGGCTTGGCTGCGTCCACTATGAAACGCTTCAGCGGCAATGCCCCGTTTTTCCAGCTGGGTAGCGAGTTTGGCGGCGCCGTGTTTGGTTTCGATAAAAATTAACGCCTGCGTCCAGCCATTTTCTTTAATCAAATGGCTAAGCAGTGCGGATTTCTTATCTTTATCGACCGGAATACACCACTGAGTAATATTGTCTTTCGAGGCATCTCGTGCAGCAATACTGATTTCTTTGCCTTCATCACCAATGGTTGCTTTGGCCAGATCACGCACTTTATTAGACAAGGTGGCAGAAAACAGCAGGCATTGCGTGCTTGCCGGTAAGCGATCGAGAATGTTTTGAATTGCATCAATAAAGCCCATATCGAGCATACGATCGGCTTCATCCAGCACCAGCACTTCTACTTCATCTAGATAGACGGCACGTTGGCTGAGTAAATCGCGCAGGCGCCCTGGCGTGGCGACCAAAATGTCGACGCCCTCAATCAAGGCTTGCTTTTGTGCCTGCTCGTCCATGCCGCCAACCATCGCTAAGGTTTTAAGCGCGGTAAACTGCGTATCTTGGCGGGCGCTTTCGGCGACTTGCAAGGCCAACTCTCTTGTTGGAGCAATCACCAATGCGCGAGCGCGCTTTTTGCGTCCCGCTTCACCGGCACACAACTTATCGATAATGGGCCAGATAAAACTTGAGGTTTTCCCGGTACCTGTTTGCGCAGCGGCAATCAGATCATGGCCTTGTTGGATGATCGGAATGGCTTTGGCTTGAATTGGGGTGGGGATGGTATAGCCGCGTTGGGCAATGGCTTGGCAAAGCGGGGCGCTTAACCCCAGTTTTTTAAATGGCATGGCAAACTCAACAAACAATGAACGCGCGCCCACCCATAAAAAGGGTGGAGACACTGAATGGCGTGGAGTCTAGCACGAACCCCACATCCACACGACGTAAAATCTGCTGGTGTCCTGAGTGCAGTCTGTTTTAAGCCGCGTACTTTCTCAGCTCATGCGGGTAAATACGCATGCCGTTTAATGTATTCTCATACACAGCTTGCTCTCGGAGATAAGACCAAGCATGGGCTTCTGTCCCTGTTTGCGCCGCTAACCGGTCGATAACAGCATCAATGTGTCGACCTGCATAGTCTTTGTGAGGGGTAAACAGTTCCTTAATGGCTGATAACATAACACGCTCCTTATGTGTAACTAAATTACATATCAGTATGTAAAAAGCATAGTTTGTGTTTGAACTGTGATCAAGTTTAAACTTTATATCTGTACTAAATGATATTTTTGTAATTAGTTTTCATCTATGCGCTCTGCTTCGGCTGTTTTGGTCTTTTCTTCTATTTCTATCCCGCGATAGGGCTCGCCCTCATCATCATGCAGTTGGTGGTCATACGCCGCTTGTAGACCGGTGTCCTCGATCACTTCTTCATCCCATTCAGAGCGGCACCGAGAACCGCAAATTTTGTGCTAGATGGGTTGGTCATGGACCTCCTTAATCTGTATCTGTACCGCTTAAATATTGCGCGGGTAGGTGATGAGCAAATTGTTGTGGTTATCACCGGTGACGTCCAGCCCTTTGGGTTACTTATGTGTAGCTTGGTCGATAAATCATCAAAACAACCCTACTTTTTGTGGCACATTAAATTGTTTTAGACTTGTTTGACATCAATTGAGAAGCATTCTTTTGTGCTAGGGTGAGAAACTGATTGACTCACGGAGTGCTTGGTTATGTTGTTAAACGTTACGGATAAACAAAAAGAGGATCGGATCCCACCCCTATTTCGACTTGGTTTTCGGCCGTTTTTTCTCTTTGGAGCGCTCTATTCGTGCATTGTCATTACCGTTTGGGCAGGGCTTTATACTGATCCTAACCTTTTTTCGCTGAGCGTACCCTCCCTGTGGTGGCACGCTCATGAGATGCTGTTTGGCTTTTCGATGGCAATTGTCGGTGGGTTCTTAATGACGGCGGTGCAAAACTGGACGGGTGTGCCCGGAACCCGAGGACTGAAGCTTTTCGCCATTTTTTCATTATGGCTGTTGGCGCGGTTGAGCTTCTGGGTGGATGTCCCGATTTGGGCGAGCCTTGTACTTGATACCCTGTTTATGGCCTGCGTGGCATGGTCGTTGGGTTATCGCGTGGTAGTGACTAAACGTCAGCGCAATTACCTATTTATTCCTATTTTAGCGGTGGCGGCCTTACTTAACGCATTGTCTTACGGCGTACAGCTAGGGGAAGTCTCACTACCTATTAATCAAGTTTGGCACAGTACCTTGTTGTGGTTCATGCTGCTTATTAGCGTAATGGGTGGCCGTGTGATCCCGTTTTTTACGGAGAAGAAGTTGGGTATACAGGTGTCCAGCACACCTGTGTGGCTAGAGCGAGCGATTATCGCTCTGTTTGTGCTATTGATTGGCGTCACTTTGGTGTCCGGCACTGATAACATAGTCGCGCGTGGGTTGCTGCTCACAGCGGGTATTGCTCAATGTGTTCGGCTCTATCGCTGGCAAGGCTGGAAAGCATACAAGGTGCCGATGCTGTTTTCGCTTCATCTATTTTATGTCTTTTTACCACTTGGATTGATATTAAAAGCGTTGGTGATGAACCCTTGGGCATCAAACCTCATTTGGCATCTTTTTGCGATAGGCACTTTAGGTGGGGTGATCCTGGCCATGATTGCACGAGTCACGCTTGGGCATACTGGGCGTAATGTTTATCAGGGCCCCGCTGTTTCTTGGTTGTTTTATGCTCTGTTGATTTCAGCATTAGTGCGTGTGTTTGGCATGTGGTTTTGGCCAGTTTATACCCTAGAGCTGGTCGCTGCATCAGCACTGCTTTGGACGATAAGCTATGGCTGGTTTGCGGTACGATTTGGCCCCATGCTGAGTCAAGCACGCACAGATGGCGCGGCGGGGTAGTCTTATCACATTATTATTAATAAAAGGTAAGCTTGGAGTAGGGTTTAATGCAGGCTATTACTGTTACCATCCTTCTTATGCCTTACCGCTATTATTGCTACTATTTTATAGGTGTAAGGTATGGATTCAAAGTGGTTAACCGGTGAGCTTATAACAGAATTTAAAACCGTTTCATGCATGATACAAATCTATTGTCGTGATCATCATCAGGGCAAGTCGCTCTGTTCAGCGTGCCAACATTTGAGAGACTATGCAGAAGTGAAGTTGGATCGTTGCCCTTATGGTCAAGACAAACCGACTTGCAATCGTTGTCCTATCCACTGCTATAAGAAGGCAGAAAAGCAAGAGATGAAGACGGTCATGCGGTACGCTGGTCCAAGAATGTTACTGTCTCACCCGATCCTTGCGCTTAGACACTTATACCATGAGCGCAAAGCGGTTCCACCGTATCTAATCCCTAAGAATTCTAACCGTCACAAACGACTGGAAAAGCAAAAATCGGGCAACTAAAAATACATCAAGTAAACTCAGTAGAGCGTTGACTTATGGACTTGTGATGGATACCGGGATTAAGTGGTGTATCCGATGTTTTACGAACACCTGTACAAGCTTCGTTCTCTCCGTACTTCCTGGTTGGCAAGAAAGGTTGAGGCGGGTGCCTCAAAGCAGCTGCTGCTTCACATCCCTAAAGGGGTTCACGAAAGGCTGATGAAAAATTCGATTCAGCCAGGTCGTGCGAATCCTTGAATGCCTTGGTGACGAATATCATGCCGATGACCTTGCAGCCTGATCGGCCTTTAGCTCTCAATCAGCGACTAGATGGGCGCAGTGCAGGTCTCTGACGGATCGCGCGAAATGTATTAGGTATCGAATACGCCCTCAATCAGAATCTGGTTGCGTCGTAGACTAGGTTGCCATAAGATAGTAATTAATTAC